>NZ_JADEXI010000345.1:0-5066 GCF_015207185.1 Microcystis sp. LEGE 08355
GTTTTAGGGTTTTGGGGTTTTGGGGTTTTTAGTTGAAATTCCCCATTTCCCCATTTCCCCATTTCCCTAACACCCATCCCCTAACCCCTAATTTAACTGTCCATTGTTTTTCCCTGAGCTTGTTTTAATCTTTCTGCTGCTGTTTCCATGACTTCTGCAAAGTTTTCGAGAATTTCCCCGGGGTGCGCTTCCAGGATTTTTGTAGATAGGGAAATGCGGTTTTTATATTCGTCAATTTCCGCGACTACCACTTGAATTGCTTGACCAACTTTAAAGAAAGTCATGGGAGAATTAAAAGAGGCTCCCGTCACCTGTTTAGCATGGAGTAATCCCGTCACTCCACCGCAATCAACAAAGACACCGTAGGGTTGTAATTTAACCACAGTGCCACTTAATAATTTACCCACAGCTAATTGACTGATAGCGTTAGCGCGAGCAATTTCTCGCTGAGATAAAACTAATTTATTATTTTCTTGATCGATTTGAATAAAAGTTGCGGTTAAAAGTTGTCCGATCAGGGAATCTAAATCATTTTTTTCGATTAAATGGGAGCGAGGGATAAATCCTTTTAATCCCTCCACTTCCCCCGTCACTCCCCCCTTATTCACCCCCGTGACGCGCAGCTGCACCGACTTGCCACTTTCAGAGATTTCCCTGACATTTTCCCAAGCTTTTTGTAGTAATAATTGCCGCAGAGACAGGGTAACTTGTCCTTCCGCGTCCTGTCCACGGGTAATCAGAAAATCGAATTCTGCATCTATGGGTAAAGCTTCGGCAATGGAAGTAACATTTTCGAGGGAAATTTCCCTTAAAGGAATAAAAGCGGAGGATTTGCCGCCAATATCGATGAATGCTCCATCGGAGGTGTGTTGATCGACTCTCCCGCGCACGATTTGCCCTTTTTCAAATTGATAATCGTATTGATCAAGAGCTTTGGCAAAATCGTCCATGGAAAAGGCTGGGTTCGGTGTCATGATAAATAGAATGGTTACAAGTATAATTTCGAACTGCTTCCAGTGTAAGCTGAAGCTTGAGGAGTCAGACCATTAAGATTTAAGAAGGCTAAATAACTCTAGCACACGATCCCAGGCAGATTTGGCCGCATTAGCATTATAACTAGCCCTTTGGTCGCAGAAAAAGCCATGATCGGCATTTTCATAGCGGAAAACTCGATGAGGAATTTGATAACGGGTTAATGCGTTTTCTATCTCATCCACTTGCTTTTGAGGAATACTGGTATCTAACACCCCGAAAAATGCGTAGATTGTCCCTTTGATTTGGGGAGTCACCTTCACTGTCGCTTGACCACCCCCAGGGGTTCCCGTGGTGATTCCTGCACCGTAAAAAGAGGCAGTAACTTTGATATCTTCTAGAGTGGAGACAAGATAAACCACATGACCACCAAAACAAAAACCGATCGTGCCGACACCGGTTTTTTGCACCTGTGGCAAACTATAAAGATAATCGATGGTGGCTTGGATATCGCTGATTAATTCGGCTGCTTTGGTTTGTTCTTTGTACTGACGACCGATTTCGATATCTTCTATACTGTACCCCGTTTCAAAACCCGGAGCGAATCGCTGATAAATGGCAGGAGCGATCGCTATATAGCCTTCTTGGGCAATTCTGCGGGTGACATCGCGAATATGGTCGTTTACGCCGAATATTTCCTGAATCACGATAATTGCTGGATAAATTCCCCCTCGATCGGGAATGGCTAAATAGGCATCTATGTCAATATCTTTGTTAGAAATCGTAACAGTTTGCGTATTAATAGTCATAATTTTCTCGATGAAAAGGGTGTTAGGGTGTTAGGGTGTTAGGGTGTTAGGGTTGTAGGGTTTTAGTTGAATTCCCCCAATTCCCCATCTCCCCATTTCTCCACTTCCCCATTCCCCCATTCCTCAAATTAAAACAAACTTTTCCAAGGCCGCAGCCACCCCATTTAAGTTTACACTGGGGGCAACCCAATCGGCTTGATCCTTAACGGCTTGGGGAGCATTACCCATGGCGACACCGACACCCGCATAGGTGAGCATAGAAACATCATTAAAATTATCACCGATCGCCATAACGTTTTTTGGTTGTAATCCTAGGATATCTTCGGCCAAAAATTGGGTGGCACTTCCCTTGGTAGCCTCAACGTGGGTAACTTCAAAAAAAGTCGGACTCGATTGGGTAAAGTATAAATCTTGATTTTGATAGCGTTGCTGTAAATGCTGCCAAATCTCGGCGATAAATTGCTTATCTTCCCCCATGGCCAGGATTTTAGTAGTTTTGTGGGCCACTTTGCGTAAATCTCCCACTGCTTCGGCAATAATACCCGATCGCTGCCGATAGAATTCCGTTTCCGCGTTTAATTGCCGCACATAAAGCACATCGTCCATATAAAAATTAAGGGAGATTTTCTCTTTCCATTGGGGTTGTTCGAGATAATCTAAAAGATCGATCGCCAAGTCGGGGGAAATAGGGGTATGTCGATGGTGAACTTGGGAAACAGGATCTTGAATCCAAGCGCCATTGTAAGCAATTAAAGGTAAAGTCGATTTAAGGCGTTTATGAAAGCGTAAAGCCGAGCGGTACATCCTACCAGTGCCGATAGCGACGGGAATTCCCTTTTTTTGGACGGCCGAGACAGCTTGCACCACAGCCGGATTAACCTGATTGTTATCCCCGGCGATCGTTCCATCCACATCAACAACGATTAAGCGAATATCCACAGTCTTTTCCCATTCAACAGTCAACAGTTAATAGTTTGCCACTTCCGCCCTCAAAAAGGGTAATAATTAGGGTTTACGGCAAAAAGTTTTTCGTGGGTGTGGGGTGTAGGGTTTTACCAGTTTTGAGGTGGCCAATTACCTAATTTTCAGGGAAAAAGTGCCTAAATTTCCCCCCGATCACTCCTATATCCAGTATTTTTTGATTGACAAAAGGTCTAAAAGTCTTACCCAACAAGGTTTTTAGATTTATTCAGCAAGCTCTAGTTAGATATGTGTAATTAATTTTGCTTAGGTACTTAATTACATCAAAAACTGCTCTGGTTAATTATTTTTAGCTAGTTGACTAACAAGCCATGCTCTTAAATTCTTTTCTGCCCTCACTTCATCCTCTTTAGCAGTGGCTAAAAATTCATAGAGTTTAGTTTTGGGAACTAGGGGAAAAGTGGGACTAAATTCCCCTTCCTGATAAACCCCCTTGTCTAACCGATAAATGCGCCAGATTTGTCCATTAAAACGCCATAATTCCGGCACTCCTAAACGGGCATAAAGTGCTAATTTATTAATATCCGTGTGGGTGATATCCACTTCCACCACTAAATCTGGGGGCGGATCTTCAGTTAAATTAATCCTTTTCCCCAGCACTTTAGCCTGATTTTGAATATAGTAGGCATTATCGGGTTCTGCCCCTCGTTCTAAATCTTCCCTAGCTAGAGTTGTGGAACCCATACTTTTAATTTTTAAACCCAATTCGGACACCAAAAAATAGATAAAACGTCCGATTAATTCTCGATAAAACTCGTGTTCTTCTAGGGGCATAGTAATTTCTAAAGTGCCACGATCATAAAATAAATGGGCGCGATTATTTTCTCCTAGTGCCTGTAAAATTTGCTGATAGGATAACCAATTGAGATGATAAAAAGTAACCCGTCTTTCTGCCCGGATTTCGCTAGTATTTAACTCCAGAGGAACTGTCACCATAATTACCTCAACTTTTAGCTAGTTGACTAACAAGCCATGCTCTTAAATTCTTTTCTGCCCTCACTTCATCCTCTTTAGCAGTGGCTAAAAATTCATAGAGTTTAGTTTTCGGAACTAGGGGAAAAGTCGGACTAAATTCTCCTTCCTGATAAACCCCCTTTTCTAACCGATAAATGCGCCAGATTTGTCCATTAAAACGCCATAATTCCGGCACTCCCAAACGGGCATAAAGTGCTAATTTATTAATATCCGTGTGGGTGATATCCACTTCCACCACTAAATCTGGGGGCGGATCTTCAGTTAAATTAATCCTTTTCCCCAGCACTTTAGCCTGATTTTGAATATAGTAGGCATTATCGGGTTCTGCTCCTCGTTCTAAATCTTCCCTAGCTAGAGTTGTGGAACCCATACTTTTAATTTTTAAACCCAATTCTACCACCAAAATCCGAATAAATAATCCGATTAATTCTCGATAAAACTCGTGTTCTTCTAGGGGCATAGTAATTTCTAAAGTGCCACGATCATAAAATAAATGGGCGCGATTATTTTCCCCTAGCGCCTGTAAAATTTGCTGATAGGATAACCAACTGAGATGATAAAAAGTAACCCGTCTTTCTGCCCGGATTTCGCTAGTATTTAACTCTAGAGGAACTGTCACCATAACTGCCCCGAAAAGCGAAATTTATGCCCAAAAAAGGGGGTTGATTCACCCCCTTTTTATCTTATCAAACCAGTGCCGGAACTTGGGGCCAACGCCCGATCGCCTTACCAATGACCGCTAACTCCCGAGTTAATCGATCGAATCGGTCCGGAGTCAAGGATTGCGGCCCATCAGATAAGGCCTTCGCCGGGTTAGGATGTACCTCGATCATCAAGGAATCGGCCCCAGCTGCCAGGGAAGCCATGGCCATGGTCGGTACATATTCCCATTTACCCGTACCGTGGCTAGGATCGATCATGATCGGCAGGTGAGTTAAAGTTCTTAAAACGGGAATACAGGATAAATCTAGGGTATTGCGAGTATATTTACTGTCAAAGGTGCGGATACCGCGTTCGCAGAGAATGACATTGCTATTTCCTGCCGCGAGGATATATTCTGCCGCCATCAGCCAATCTTCAATAGTGGCCGCCATGCCGCGCTTGAGTAGGACTGGTTTCGGTTGCGCCCCAACTTTTTTCAGGAGGGAAAAATTCTGCATATTGCGCGCCCCCACTTGCACCACGTCGGCTATTTCGACAATCTTAGGGAGATCCGCCGCGTCCATTACTTCCGTGATAATACCCAAACCACTGGCATCTCTAGCCGCCGCTAGTAATTCCAAAGCGCTTTCCCCGTGACCTTGGAAAGCATAGGGAGAAGTGCGGGGT
>NZ_JADEXI010000346.1:0-5058 GCF_015207185.1 Microcystis sp. LEGE 08355
CTTTAAATCCCTATATAAAGCTTGATAGATATCTGCTTCATATTTAATGATTGCCTGTTTTAACTTCTCTAACTGCTGACGACGGAATTGATAGGAACGAGTGGCACCACTAACAAAATATTGACGCAATTTGGCTAATTTTTCTGAGTTTGACAGCATCGAAATAATTCCCAAGTTAATAATGAAATTCTACGGCATCCACTGGGGACGAATTCCCGCTAGAGGCAATTCAATTAAATCAGATTTACTTGCTTTCACTCCATCTTGTAGGGGAGGAATTAACATCCACAAACGACCACCGATAATTGTTTCTCCCGAATCGGTAGTCAGGGGATTAGTCGGATTACTATCATAACTGGTGCGAAGTTGATCAAAAATAATCGCTAAACCATCGGGAGATAAACTAATGTGAATATCACGATAATCCGCTAATTCCAGTAGGGGAGTCACTTGACCAGTCTTCACATCTATTTTAGCAAAATAGGGTTTTTCTTTGTACTCTTGACTGTTAGTAACTAACTCAGTTAACAAACAATATAAATCACTACCAGTGGCATTAAATTGACAATCTATAATCGAACCTTGTAGATTGAGTAAGCGTTTTTGTAATCCTTGATTGTTGACATAAAAAAGCGATCGAATATAACGCATTTTGGCATTATCAGTATTAAAATTTACCATTGCCGCAGCCGTACCATCAGCAGAAAAATTCAAAATTCGCCCAAATTTTGGTAAAAAATCTAGGGGTTTTGTTGCGGTTTTTAAAGGCAAAAGGGCGATTCCTTCCCCTTGAGTAACAGCCAAAGTTTTACTATCAGGTGCAATCAAAAATTCCCCGCCTTGGATGTTTAATTGTTGGGGTTTTTCCCCTGATTTAACTGCCCATAAATCGAAGTTAATCGGATTGCGGCGCTCAATTCTCTGCACGACAATGGTTTCCCCATCTTTAGCTAAATCAAAATGATTATTTTGATAATCTTTATTCTCTAGCACTAACTCAATTTTTGGGGAAGATTGGCCAAAATCAACTTGGTAAAGCTGCAGTTCACGAATTCCCTGTATCCCCTGATTTTTCGCCACGGCCGAAAAGAGAATTTTTTTACCATCAGGGTAAAATTCAAAAGCCATAACGGTCAAATTTGCGGGGGTTAAGAGGGTTTTCTTCTCCTCGGTCAAGTTATAAAAAATTAATCTTCCCTGTTCTTCCCCATTAGTGCCAATATAGGCAAAAGCACGATCCCGACTTTTAAATTCTCTTTCAAAGATTGCTAGGGTTTGTCCTAATCGATTACCGCTGCGAAATTGTTCCCGCGCACCTTCAATTTGCAGATGATATTTTTCTCCGTAGGGAATGGGAGAACTTAGGGTATAAGCTAATCGTCTTCCGGCCCAACTAAACTTCCCCGGCAGCGGAGGATCGATAACTAGATTTTTTTCTACACTAGCATGATCCATCGGACGATCAAAAGTGATAATAAATGCTTGATCTTCCGCTCCAATTTCTCGATTTTCCCAGCTAAATTCCTTGACTCTTGGACCGGTTTGTAAAAGACATTGATTACCACAGCTATTACCCAACCAAATTAAGCCACCAATTACTAAGGTTAGGGATACAATTAATGTTATCGCTAATTTATCAATCGGTTGTAGTTGTAAGGTTTTCAGCATTATAGTAGATGGTTAGTAACAACAACTGCTCACTGCTCACTGATAAGTAGGGAGGCACAATTATTTGTAGGATGGGTTAGCGGTAGCGTAACATGATTGGGCGTTGGGTTTCATGCTTCAACCCAACCTACGTTCATCTTATATTTAATTCCACCCACCTACTTAACTGATAACTGATAACTGATAACTGATAACTGATAACTGATAACTGATAACTGTTAATATCCGTAGGGATCAACGGGAGTGGGTATAGGTTTCACGGATTTGGCCTTAATTACTAATTGTCTTCTAGTGGTTGATTTTCCCACCTCTACCGGTAAAGATTCTGTGGCCATTTCTCCGGTGATTTCTAACCAAGTATCATTGGGATATTGACCGCGACTTCCTGATAGTTTCACCGGTAAACCGACGGGATAAGCATCTACGGCACAACAGGTAAGAATAAAGCGACTAATTAATAAATAATTATCGGGTAATTGGGGCAATTGCACCACAAAACCTGTGACTTTTACTGGTTGTCCTGTATAAGCATCAGGTTCGGGGTAAGCATTCAAAGTTCTTACCCATTCAATTAAACTTTTTTCCTCCGGTTTAACGGTAGTACCAAAGGATTGAGTTTGCACGCGAGTTAGGGGTAAAGATTCACTAATTCCCCTCTGTAATGCGATTTGACTACTGAGGGGCTGCGGGGCGATAAATAGGCCTAAAAGGGCAGTTATTACTAATAAACCTGAGCCAAAATGTTGGGGAAGAATGGTAATATGCGATCGATTATCATTACTATCTAAATTAATCTTTTTTTGCCACTGTTTTAATAATGTCCAAAGCTTGACTAATCCTAGGGCAAATAAAGCAATACTGGTGATGAGAACCAGAATAAAATAATTAGGATGGATAAGTAAATTTAATTGTCCAGTTATCCAGTATTTAAATAGTAACGAACCCCAACCGATTAGGGCAATAATATCGATAAATTGGGGGGCGATTATTTTCAGACGTGATGAATTCATGGGAAAAACTATCTAGGGACTGACCTAAAATAAATAACTGTGAGCCAAGGTGAGTAAAAAAGTCATTTGCGCTGCTAAAGCAAAGAGATAAATTAACATTCTCGGTTTAAAAATAGACAACATTAAACCAATCCCTTTCAGGTCAATCATTGGACCAAACACTAGAAAAGCCAGCAGGGAACTACTGGTAAAACTAGAGGCAAAGGAGAGAGCAAAAAAAGAATCAACCGTGGAACAAATCGAAACAATGACCGCTAACAGCATCATGGCCAAGATTGAAGTAATCGGATCCTGACCCAAATTAAGAATAAATTCCCGGGGAACAAACACCTGTAAACCGGCCGCTATAGCACTTCCTAGGATTAACACTCCTCCTAATTCCCGTAATTCCATCACCACGTTTTCCAGAAAAGTTAACCAGCGCCTTTTCATCGGGATAGCTTGCACTGCCGGGAGGACAGCAGTGGCGGCAAAACTTTCGTCTAAGCGCAAAGTTTGCCCAGAATTACCGATCAGAAAAGAACCGGATTGTAGTAGTAGTGGGATAGATTCTTTTTCCGGTGTTTGCGGTTGCCAATTGAGACTTTTTGCCAAAGAGGTTTGTAGTAGCGGTCGGGGATCTTTTTGGATACTAAAGATAATACCGATAACCGTAGCGATGAACAAAGAAAAGATAACTCGATAGAAAACAATTTCCGGTTGATCGCGAAAAGCTACCCAAGTGGACCAGATAACAATCGGGTTAATTGTCGGCGCTGCTAAGAGAAAACTAACCGCTACTGCATTCGGCATTCCTTGCACAAGTAAACGTCGCGCCACCGGCACATTGCCACACTCGCAGACGGGAAACAAAAAACCAATACATCCCCCCACAAATGCTCCTAAAACAGCATTTCGAGGCATCAGAGCAACTAGGCGACGTTCATCGACAAATATTAAAAGAATACTAGAGAGAATCACCCCTAGCAGTAAGAAAGGCATCGCTTCCACCAACAGGCTCAGGAATAGCGTAAAGGCATTTTGTAGTTGACTCATCTATCCTCGCCTTGGCAATTAGAGGTTTAAGGGTAAAGACTTAGGGACCCTAGAAAAAGGTTCATCTATCAGTTATCAGTTATCAGTTATCAGTTATCAGTGACCAGTTATCAGTTATCAGTGACCAGTTATCCGTTACAGCCTTTCTCGTCAAGATGAAGTATAACCCAATTTGGTATTGACGACCAACTCCCCAAAACGAAAACTTCGTACCTCACCATTAAGATAACTATTAGAGCAGAACGTAGGTTGGGCTTCGGCCGTGAGCTTTTGCCGAACGGTTGAAGCATGAAACCCAACGCTGTTAGAGCAGATTTGAGTTTTCAGTCCACTGATTACTGTTTACTGATCACTGATCACTGAACTAGAGGACTCGATTAAGTTTGCCGCTTTGATAACCTTCTAGATCGAGGGTGACATAGATAAAGCCTAATTTTTGCAGATCAGCGACTAATTCGCTTAAATTTGTCCGATTAATAAAGTCGGGAATTGCTGCTGCCGGTAATTCAATCCGTGCCGTATCGCCGCTCGATCGCACCCGTAATTGACGATAACCTAATTTTCGCAGATAAATCTCCGCCCGTCCGACTCTTTGCAATTTCTCCAGGCTAATTTCCTCCCCGTAGGGAAAACGGGAACTTAAACAGGGTTGCGCCGGTTTATCCCACCAAGGTAAATTTAAGTAACGAGATAGTTGACGAACTTCGCTTTTTGTGATAGCAATTTCCGCCAAAGGTGAACGAGCGCCGCGCTCCCTAGCTGCTTGAATCCCCGGACGATAATCCCTTAAATCATCAGCATTAACGCCATCAATGACGTAGGAATAACCACGAGCGAGAGCAAGGGGTTTAAGGGTGTCGTGTAGCTCACTTTTGCAGAAATAACAGCGATTAACGGGATTACTGGTGTAATTGGGGTTATTCATTTCCTCGGTTTCCACCAATTCGTGCCGAATACCGATATAATCGGCCTGAGCGATCGCTTCTTCCAATTCTTCCGGCAGTAGGGAAGGGGAAACCGCCGTAATTGCCAATGCTTGACTCCCTAGCAGATCATAGGCCACTTTTGCCACTAGGGTACTATCCACGCCCCCAGAATAGGCAATCAAGGCTTTTCCACTGGTTTTTAAGAGGTTTTGTAATTGTCCGAGTTTATCAAGTAATTGACTGTCCATGGCGGCGATTTTGGCAACTGGTTTAGGGAGACCGTTTTTTATATTGGGTATAGACAAGTAAGTAGGTGGGTGGAATTAAATATAAGATGAACGTAGGTTGGGCTTCGGCCGTGAGCTTTTGCCGAACGGTTGAAGCATGAAACCCAACGCCCGATTATGTTACGCTACCGC
>NZ_JADEXI010000347.1:0-5058 GCF_015207185.1 Microcystis sp. LEGE 08355
TTGCTTTGGTTTAACCTGAGCGACTTAGTTTTTGCTGCGCTTTTTTTCTGGCTTGAGATTTTAGGTTCGACAGCAACTCCTTGATTGTTTTTTGAGTTACCCCTTGACAATCAAGACAGTCGCTACGTTCATCTTATATTTAATTCCACCCACCCACTTAAAAATTATTTTTATTAATTGGATACATGACTCACTTTTATACAAAAAGTGTTTTAACTAAAATTCTCTAAAGCTTCAAACTGACGTAAAGCAAGACTAGAACCTTGATTCCAGCCTAATTCTACATAATAGGGAAAAAGTTTCTTGATATTTATATCGGGAAAGAGACGACTATTATCCATTTCTTGATAACTGTCTTCTATTAACAAATATATTTTTAATTCTTCCCGACGATAAACCCACAATTCGGGTATTTTTAGCAATTGATAAGCCTCTACATCAGTCAGGGAAGTAAAATCCACTTCTATAGCTAAATCGGGAGGAGGATCAACAGTTAAATCAATTCTCTCTTTGCCTAAAATTGCCTCTCTATTATCAATATAAAAACAAGTATCTGGTTCTACTCCCGCTTCCCCTGGCATTTTCAAGGTAATTGGATCAAAACATTCCCAGTCTTTGCCTTGACGACGAAGGATAATTTTTACTAAATCACTTAAAAGATTGATACGTTTGCCATGACTTGGTAAGGGAGACATAAGCCGAATTTCTTGAGTTTTGCGATTAAAATAGAGTTTGGGATAGGTTTTCTGGAGACGTAAACTCAGCAATCTTTCGTAATCTTCCCAAGTCTGATAAGGGAAAATAACTTCACTGCCGGGAGATAAAGATAAAGTATTTTCGTTGAGAGTAATTAGGAGCATTTTGGTAATTATCCTTGATTTTTAGCTGTGGGATTTAACTAATTTCGCTCTGGCAACCAATGCCTATCAAGCATTTGTTCGAGAGAATAGGGACAATTTAGAGGGAAATTGTGAGGAGATATTTCAGTTTTTTGCCCGACAATAAAAACGGCATCTTGATAGATTTTTTCTTGGTTATCTAGGAGATACTTTTCTAAATTTGTGCTTAAATATCCATTTAGCTGAACTCTAAAAGTGGCTATTTCTCCTTGCCAATGCCGATGATTTAATTCAAATTCTTTCGACCAATATTGCCACAGCAAAAGATGAATAATTATCTGTCTTAAAAAACTCTCAACTCGATTTTTATCCCGTTCGCTCAAAGCCTCCAACTCTTCGATTAAATGTTGAATATCCAACTCAGCTAGACGATTTTCCTTGAGGAGTTTAATTGTTTCAGTCAACCAGAGATATTCATCTTGTTCGTAGAGAAATTGTAACTGATTTAGCCAAGGATCTATTTTCATTTTTTTTCGGCTGAGGAGACTTCTAAAACTGCTTTCGGGTAGGCAATGCGTCGATGATGAAATTGTTGCCAAACCTGCACAAAAACCTCGGCAATAATTGGTAATTCCTCCTGACGAATACCACTATCTACTAATTGTTGATCGCGCCATCGGGCATGAAAAATCTTTTTGATCATATCCATGGCTTGTTCTGGGGATGCCTCCTTCAGCGATCGCAAAGCGGCCTCACTACTATCGGCTAACATAACGATCGCCGTTTCTCGCGATTGGGGAATCGGACCATCGTAGCGAAAAGCCGCCTCATCGACGAATTCTTGACCATTTTGGGCGGATTTTTGCAAAGCTTGCTGATAAAAATAGGAAATTAAGAGATTGCCTTGGTGTTCGGGAATAAAATCGCGGACGACTCGCGGTAAACCGTGTCTGCGGGCCATGACTAACCCTTCGCTAACGTGCTTTTTAATAATCTCGGCGCTGACGTAGGGATCGTTAATTTCATCGTGTTTATTCGGGCCACCCATTTGATTTTCAATAAAACCGAGAGGATCGTGCATTTTCCCGATATCGTGATAAAGGGTTCCCGTGCGAATTAATTCCACATTACAGTGCAGTTTTCGGGCGGCCGCTTCAGCTAAACAGGCGACAAAAAGGGTATGTTGAAAAGTACCCGGTGCTTCCGTGGCCAAACGTTTGAGCAAACTACAATTAGGATTGGACAACTCCACCAGACGAATGGGAGTGACCACATCGAAACAGCGTTCCAAATAGGGGGATAATCCTAGGGCGATTACCGTCCAAGCTATCCCCGATAGACCATAGACGAGCGCCGTGGGTAGTAGAGTATAGATGATCGTGCTGGCCGTGGCGCTAACGATTAGGTAAGTCAGCAGATAAACACCCCCTTGACTGACTCCGATTCCCATCCCTAGGAGCGATAATTCATCCCGGGAGCGCAATTTTGCCGCTATCATCGCCGCTAATAGTCCCCCAATCGTCCCGGCGATTAAATCGGCGCTGATGCCTTGGATGCTGAATAGGGAAAGACCGGCAGTTAAGAGGACTTGGGTGACGGCCAGAGTCGGGCCATAGAAACTGCTGAGTAATAAACCCACGGCTGCCAGATTGGTAAAGGGAATATGGGCGATCGCTAGGATCGGTGTGGTAAAACTTAGTAAACCCAAGAGAAGAAAATCCCGGTGACGCAGGGGCCGATGGAGACGCTGGGCAACGAGGCAAAAAGTCCCGATCGCGCTGGTGACAAGGATTGCCGTTGACCCTAAACCCATCCAGTTAATGCCCCGTTCGCTCAAACCAAAGCCATCGATGAGAACAAACTGAGCTTGAGTAATTGTTTCGCCTGCTTTAACGATAATTTGACCAGCTTGAGCGTCAGACATAACCATATCTACCGCTTCCACCGCTTTAGTGGCTTGTTCTTTGGTTGCCTCCCGATCTTCTATCAGGTTCGCTTGTCCCTCCAGGGCCGCTAGAAGGATATTTTCGGCTAAAGACTGCTGGCGACTGGTTAGGCGATCGCTGCTAATCTGCACGGCGATGGTATCCTGTAGGTGACTGGTGGAAATCCCTGGGGGAATGCCTTGTACCAAAATCCGGCGACTCGCTTGCAGGATGGCTGTTTCTAGGTTTGGCCACTCTCGATCGCCCATTTGGGCCACTGTGATCAGATCGGCGTATTTGAGTTTATTTAAGCTGGAATGCTGATAATTTTGGCTGGTTTGCTCCTTTATTTGCCGTAATTGCCCTAATCGATCGATAAATTGCTCAAAGTTACCCTTGGCCACGCGCTGACGATAGGCTTGGATTTCGCTAACAGCATATTCCTGTTCTTTTGTCAAGGGTTTTGTAAAAGATTCTTCATAGTTGAGGCGGCTTTGTAGAGTTGACCATTGAGCGGCAGAAAAGGTGAGCAGCGTTTCCATTGTGGCGTTAGAAATATTCCTGCCCATTAAAATGGAATTTTTTCGCAGAATTGGGCTAATTTGACTTAATTGCCCTAAAGTGTCTCGCAGCGATCGCTCGATCTGGTCGGTGGTTTGGGGGTCTCTTTTCAGCCGGGGAAGCAGTCCAGCCCGAATTTTTTGGCGTTTGAGGGCGGTGGTTTCTTGGTCTTGAAAACGGGCATCTTCGGGGGCGATAATCGTGACGGGGGAAATAGTCCCGACGGCCAATTTCGGCTGATTATAGAAACGATAACCGACCACGCTAGTCAGACAACCGACGGTAAACAGGAAGATTAACGGTCGTCGCAGTTTACCGAGGGAGTAAGAGCGAGATTTTCGGGCAGAATCAGGAAAAACAGTGAAAGAATGCAGAAAATGATTCATAAATTCCAGCTAAATTCTATAAACTGCGCCACCATGCCCAGAGGAAAAATACCAGCAATTTGGTTGTGTGTTCCCTTTTCTATTGTAAGGACTCCCTGTGCAAAAAAATTTTTTCTCGAAAGGTATCTAGATTAGGGTTGGCTGAAAAAGTTTGTTGGTGGGGTGAGGAGTCGGTCGCCGGTCGGGGAAGAGAGAGGCAAAAGGCAAGGGTTTGGAACGAGACAAGGGAGGCTCTCTCTCCGTTTCCTGGTGGGTTAAGCAAGAGGTAGAACCTCTAGAAATGCGTTGCAAGGGTCTCCCTTTGCGTTCGCTATTGTATAAACTCTTTGAAGTCTTGGTTCAGCATTATATTTATATTGATGATATTCTTGACGAATTTCTTCTAAGGCCGATAGTCTCGTTTGGTACGATTGACTACGCCAATAAGCTGTCTCCGTTTTGGGAGCTTTTAAGTTAAGTAGGTAGGCGTTAAAAATTATCAGACACCCCTGTTATCAAGGGTAGGGTTGATTCATGAATCAACCCTACCTTATCAAGGGGGGCAGGGGGGATCGAACTTAAAATCCATTTTTAATTTAATTATAACCCAGCTACTTAAGTGTTATTTTTCGCTTTTATTGTTTAAAGAGGGATGGCGGTTTCTAGGGAAATTTTAAGATTCGTGTTCTCAGAAATCCTATAGTTAAGTTTTTCAAAACCAATAACTTCGCCTTTTTGATTTTTCATTAAAATAACTTCGTCGCCGGTTTCTTCGCAGAGATATTCTGAAGAGCGATCGCCAAACCACACAGTTAAGGTATTGCCCATCGGATCATAATAAACGTTTACTTCTGCCATAAAATTTCCCCTTCTTTAATTGCATCGGTGGGATAAGTGGTAATTAGGAAGCCATCACCATTGAGTTTTCGGATAATGGCACAGAGCCAACGTTTTGGTCGTTGAAGTTGATAAAAAAGATAAACATTAGGGTCACTGCGGCTACATCGAATTTCATCAGGTTGGCTAAGGGTTTCTTGGACTAATTTTTCTTGTCCTTTCATTATAGGATGTTTTATCTGGGTGATAATCCTAAATCCTTTGAGTATAGGCTACTTATGAAGACAGGCACTCATGCAAGAGGCAAAAGGCAAAAAGGGGAATAAATAATCAGTCTTTAATAACCGGATTTAGTATAACCTATCCCTGCGTCTTCATCGGCCCGCATCCTGTAGGGGCGAAGCATTCGGGCAATAACCTATTGCTGAAACCGTAGATTTTCTATCCGAATGCTTCGCCCGTACTTTTTCAGCACAGAAAACGGGTTTCTCCGAGAAACCCGTTTTCTACTCATGGACACCCCCCCTTATC
>NZ_JADEXI010000348.1:0-5045 GCF_015207185.1 Microcystis sp. LEGE 08355
TTGCGGTGTCAGTCTGTAGAGCGACCATAAGACCAGAACAGAGTAAATCTGTTAAGGCAGGTGCGGAACCCCGCAAGGGAAAGAAGCAGAAACCCAAATCGTGAGGTTTGGGAATCGCCGTCCGTTTTACGGCGGCGAGGATGTCAACTACCCAATGATAGAGACTTTTTGCCTGGGTTGATCGCCAAAATTTACTGCCGCCACTATCTGATTAACCATCGATTTTCGTTTATCAATTGCCGAGGATGATAACTATGGAAAAACTCTATGAAGGTAAGGCCAAAATTCTCTATCAAACCGATGATCCCGATATTCTCCTCACTTATTACAAAGACGATGCCACTGCTTTTAATGCCCAAAAACGCGGGCAAATTGTCGGTAAAGGGGAAATTAACTGTACTGTCTCCACTGCTCTATTTCAATGGTTAGAATCCCTAGGAATACCTACCCATTATATCGATCGCCCTAGTTCTAGGGAAATGCGCGTCAAGGCGATTAAAATTATTCCTTTGGAGGTAGTAGTCAGAAATATCGCCGCCGGGAGTTTGTGCAAGCAAACGGGATTAGAGGAGGGGAAAGTATTACCTTTTCCTCTTGTAGAATTTTACCTCAAGGATGATGCTTTGGGCGATCCTTTGTTAACAACCGATCGCATAAAAGTGATCGATATTGCCAGCGAGGAGCAAGTCAATCAGTTACGAGATTTAGCCCTGAAAATCAATCAATATCTACAGGAATTTTTTGATAAGTGCCAGATTATTCTCGTCGATTTCAAGTTAGAATTTGGAGTTGATAAAACCGGCAAAATTTATCTAGGTGATGAAATTAGCCCCGATACCTGTCGTCTCTGGGATAAAACCCAAGAGGATGCTCAAGCGCGCATTCTCGATAAGGATCGTTTTCGTCGCGATTTAGGAGATGTGGAAACTGCCTATCAACAAGTACAAGCAAGAGTTTTACGACAGATAGAGAGTTTATAACTTTAGGGTGTGTTAGCGAGCGCGTAACGCACCTTAATTGAGATTAGCAATTTAATAATTTATGTCGAGAAGAATTATCGGGTTAACAGGGGGAATAGCTTGTGGTAAATCCACGGTTTCTCATTATTTGGAAAATATCTACAAAATTCCCGTCCTTGATGCGGATATTTATGCCCGGGA
Source organism: Microcystis sp. LEGE 08355 (assembly GCF_015207185.1). Taxonomy (NCBI): domain Bacteria; kingdom Bacillati; phylum Cyanobacteriota; class Cyanophyceae; order Chroococcales; family Microcystaceae; genus Microcystis; species Microcystis sp. LEGE 08355. The sequence goes on from NZ_JADEXI010000348.1 coordinate 1,161, forward strand.
AGCAGTGGAAAAAGGTTCGGAAATTTTAGAGAGAATTTTTGCGCGTTATGGCAGAAAAGTTAAAACTGAGGATAATTCCCTTAATCGCCAACAGTTAGGAGAGATTATTTTTAATAATCCCCAGGAAAAAATCTGGTTAGAAAGTCAGATTCATCCCTACGTTAGAGAATGTTTCAAGCGGTATTTAGAGGAGTTAGAAGCCCCAATAGTTGTTTTTTCTATTCCTTTATTATTTGAGGCAAAATTAACCTATTTAGTCACAGAGATTTGGGTGGTTTCTTGCAGTTGCGAGCAACAAATTCAACGCTTAACGACTAGAAATAACTTAAGCAGAGAACAAGCGATCGCTCGGATTAATAATCAAATACCTTTAGCCGAAAAAATTGCCTTAGCTGATATTGTTTTGGACAATTCTGGGGATTTAGAAGCTTTATATACCCAGATCGATCGAGCTATAAGTAGCTGGTTAGAATTAAATTGAAGATAGATTTTGGGTTCGATCCCCCCTGCCCCCCTTGATAAGGGGGGAAACTGATAGTTTTTAACACCTAACTACTTACAATAGGGATTAATTTTAAAACAACCAGGCAAATTTTCCCACCCCGAATTTTACATAGAGAATAATTGCCAAAACCAATAAAAATAGAAAGCCAATAATTAATAAATAGTCTTTATTGGTTAAGATTGATTCCTGTAAAAATGTGCGATCGGGATCACCAGAGAAAGCTTTAGCTTGTAAAACTACTTCTAATTTTTGCGATTTAGCCATAGCATTTAAAATTAAAGGTACAGCGATGGAAGCATAAATTTTTCCTTTTTGCAGCCAACCCATTTTTTCTATTGCTAATCCTCGTAATCTTTGAGCAGAAATAATCGATCGAGATTCTTCTACTAAGAGAGGAAATAAACGCAGGGTAGAGGAAAAAATAAAGACTATTTTGTAGGGAATTCTGGCTTTAGTTAAACTCACCATCATCTGATTTATATCGGTGGTAAAAATAGCGAGGGGAATAATTAAAACCATCGTGAGAGTTTTAAAGATCACATTTAAACCGTAGAGGGTTCCCTCCACAGTCATTTGAGCAGAACCGACAGTTAATAAGGGAGTTAATTCAGTTTTTCCCGTTAAAGCTTTTACCTGTTCCACATTAAAAAATCCCATGGTAATTAATAAGAATAGATAAAAAGGAGCCATGAATTTTAAAATAGTGAAGAGATAGGACCATTTTACCCCCGTCCAGAGGCAAGCTAAAGCGACAATAAGAGTTAGAAAACCGCCAGCGAGGGGACTTTCCCAAGTAAAAGCGATGAGAGTAACCACGATCATCATGGTTAATTTTGTCCGAAAATCTAGGCGAGTAAAAGGAGAATCTCGATCAACGGTTTGCCAGTTAAATGATTGCATAATCAAGAAAAAAGTTAGTAAGTAGCTAGGTGTTAAAAACTGTCAGATGCCCCCCTTATTAAGGGGGATCCCCCCGCCTATCGGCACCCCCCTTATCAAGGGGGGCAGGGGGGATCGGCACACCCCTTATCAAGGGGGGATTAAGGGGGGATATATCTTCAATTTAATTATAACTTTAAGGGAATGAGTTAATTACCCATCCCCATCAATTCCCTAGGAAGGGTTAGTAATTCTCTTCATTTGCTCTTGAATTTCGGGGTTATAAATCTGGAGATAATTCCAATAATTACCAAACACCGATTCTATATAACCCTTAGTTTCTCTAAAGGGAATATTCTCGACAAATTCATCGTGATCGCTAAAATCGAAACGCTGTTTCCATTTGGAAACTGCCCCAGGTCCAGCGTTATAACTAGCCACGGCAAAAAGTGAATTTCCAGCGAATTTGCCATGGGTATAATCGAGATACCATGTCCCCATCATAATGTTATCTTCGGGATTAGTTAAAGAATAACTTTTATTGCCAGTATTACCCGCGATATATTTACCCGTATTGGGCATAATTTGCATTAATCCCACTGCCCCCACAGGAGAACGAATTTCTTTTTCAAAGCGGGATTCTTGCCGGATTAAAGCCGTCACTAGCAGGGGATTTAATTGTCTATCTTTTGACCATTCCAGGATAGTATCGTAGTAGGGGAAAGGGAATAAAGCGTGCCAGTATTTATCATTTTGTCGCAGGGCTTTCCATGCTTCCCTTTCCTCCGGGGTATCTCTTTCTCGCAAGCGCCAAATCAGGTTAATTCCTTCTAAATTTTGATTGCGAGAGAGTTTATAGACACCGAGGTTAAATTGTTCGTCAACGGTTAAATTCCAGGGATCGACAATTTCTGCTTGCCAGAGATTCCAAGCGTCCGTATCTTCACCAATTCGATATAATTCCTTGAAAGCTTCCGAACCGGCGGGAGGATCGTTACGAGTGGCGGGTTTGACGGTGGTAGGATTATAGGAGCGGACAGTGGTAAAATCCCCCACATCCCAACCTAATAAAACCGCCGAGCGCCAAGCATAATAGGAATGGGGATGACGAGAAATAGTGTAGGTAAAAGCTTGTTTTGCTTCTTGGTTTTTGCCGAGTTTTTGCGCCCATTTTCCCACCCAAAACGCCGCTTTCGGGGCAATTTGACTATCGGGATTATTAACCGCAATTGGCTGCGCCCACTGCCACGCCTTGGCGTAATCACCGGATTTAGCGGCTCTTTGGGCCATTAACCAGCGATAATCGGCGGCTTCGTCGGATTTTGGGTATTTATTTAATAAAGTCTGCCATGTTTGACTAGCGGCCTGGGCATTAGTTGAGTTGAGTAATTTGGCTTTCGCTTCCAAAGCTTCCGGAGCGCGATCGGGAAATTGCTTGACAATGCGATCGAGATATGCTTTAGCATCGCGGTTAGGAGAAATTTGGGCGAGTCGCAGTAATCCTAAACCGGTTTCTGGAGCTTGGGGATAGGTTTTAATTAATTTTTGGTAAGCGCTGCGAGCTTCTGGCAGTTTTTTGGCAATTTGTAGCCCGCGGGCGTAACGATAGGCTTGTTCGGGGCTAGGAGCGGCTTTAGCGTAGGCTTTATAGGCTTTTTCGTACAATCCCGACTGCCAATAACCCGCCCCAATCATTGCCCAATCCGCCGGAGTTAACTGATTGGCGTAGTCTTTCACCAAACGATCGCGGGCTTGATTGAGGGTAGGATCAAAAGGATTAGCCTTGGCTAACTGTAACCATAAGGGAAATTGATCGGGATTTTCTTGAAGACGTTGGCGAATTAAAGCCAAAGTACGCGGGTGTCGGGGGTATTCCTTGAGCAATTTTTCATGATAACTGGGGTCGTATTTGCCCAAAGAGTAGTAAGCTTCCGCCACTACGGGCGATTGGGGATAGGTTTCCAGTAATTTTTGCCAAATTTCTTGCGCTTTTTCACTATCGTTGGTTAATTCGTGGGCGCGTCCCTGTTTGAGGAGAATCTGGGGAGCGAGGACAGGATATTGTTTTTCTAAGCCTTCTAATTGTTTTAAAGCCGGACCCCCTTCATATTTTCTCAATAAATCCATAGCCAAGAGATAGCGGGCGCGACTACGATCTAAAGAGGGCGCGTCGGCATCAGCAAGATCTTTTAACTTGACATCTCGCTCGGTTTGTGGTAGAGAAACGCTATCAACCACGGCAGAGGGTTGGTTAGTATCTTGACTAGGAAGGGAAGCACTATTGCGATCGAGCCAAGCGAGAATTTTCGGGTGAAAGAGAAAGAGACTGGTGAGAGTAAAAAGCGCAACCCCAGAACCTAGTCCAAGAATGAGCGGGGTGTGAGGGGGGAATTTCTTAAACATTACCTTATTAAAGACAGCAACTCAACATACATTATCAATGATCGTGGTGACAGGTTGTTTGTTTCAATCAGGTTGGGGAAGTGGGGTGTGGGGTGTGG
>NZ_JADEXI010000349.1:0-5033 GCF_015207185.1 Microcystis sp. LEGE 08355
GTTATAAGGTTGGTCAGGGTTGACCTATTAGATTCAGTCAGGGGACTGAAGACCTTACTAGGCGGTTATTTCAGGTATTTCAACCTTATTTCATGCCTAAACGTTTCGCACAAATCCGTTGAGTATAGGCTACATATTAGGAGAGGCACGGGAGCATCTCACCTTTGTAACCCCTAAATCAGGTTTTATGTCAAGCTATTTTGAAAGCCTTGCTAGAAAACAGTTTTAGGTATAAGTATAATTACTCACTTGCATAAATGAGATGCTCCCGAGAGGCAGGCTTTTCTTCCCTAGCTGTTGAGAGAGTCAGCTATTAGTAGCTCGCTTTCTACTGCTATTGTCAACTGTTTCCTCAGTCCTCCAGTAATCTTTAACATTTCCTCAAGACTTAGAAAGTCAACTAGATACTATGTACTGTGACGAGAAAAGCCTTCCTTAGTCAATCGTTGCAAAAATTGCAGGAAGTTATCTCGAATTTTATCTGTAGCCTGGAGGGTAAGATGGTTCTCATCGGAATAGAGCCTTTGATTATCCTGTACAGCATGACAATACTTCTCACTCTGAGGACATAGTAAGGCAAAGGGATCGAAAGCGACTAAATTGGGAATGCTCTCAATTTCCCGACGTAGAATGATTGTAAATTTCTCATTCTTTTTCGTTAGTTCTTCCCGATCCATCTTAACGAAACACTTATCCGATGGCTTTCTCCTGAACCATTCTTGAGTACACAAGTCTAAAGGATATAAATCAGGCATCTCAGGAGTTGGCAACATAACAACTATTTTTGTATTCTGATTGTCTTGAGCAAACTTCTTAAGCTCCTTCAGCCATTCTACTAGAGCATCTTGAGGGTTTTCTGTTACTCCCGATTCAAGATAATAATTGATTCTCTCGTATCTCCTTGTGCCAATACGCAGCTGTCCAAAGTAATAAGCGAGGTAGGAAGATAGAATGATGATATTGTTTTCTTGAGGTTCTAAGCGATTAATTTGATTATATACTCTTTTGTTTAGGGTTTTATTATTGTTCTGATTTTTGGCTAAGGTCATTCCTCCTACGGAACTGGAATAGTCGATAGTTGGGAATATGGTGGCGTTAATTGCTACTACTTTGCTATTCATTTTAAGCTCCTCAGCCACCTGTTCTACCATTCCTTTATAATGATTGGCATGACTATCACCAATAAGAATTATATTACCTTGCTTTTTATCCTGTACTATTACAGATTTTTTCTCGGAGATATTATCTGGCTTTTGCTGATTCTTGCTGCCTGTATATAAAGCTCTTGCGGGGGAGGATAGAAGTCCGATTAATAGGACAGTTGCCATCGCATAAGCAGTTATACCATATACTATAGATTTCCCTTGAGAGTTAGACCATTGCTTATGTCTGAAGGGTTTTTCTACCCAATAGTAAGAAGCAAGAGAAGCTAATACTATGCACAGTAATTGTATAGGGAATGTCCATAAATTGATCCCCACGGTCAATTTACTTAAAACAATTACTGCCCAATGCCAGAGATACAAAGAGTAGGAAATTAAACCAATAAAAACAACCTGGGGCTGAGTGAGTAGGTTGAATATCTTGGTTTGAGGACGTAGGGAAGTAATGGCTATTGCTGTTAATAATACACAGGCGATTGTTACGAGGACAATAAATTGACTCGGTACAAACATAATGGCTAGTAGGCATAATATAGCTATACCAGCAGGCAACTTTTTCAGATAATCGTGAAGGAAACTTTTACGATTGTATAGGAAAAGGAAAAGGAGACTCCCTGCTCCCATCTCCCAAAAACGAGAAGTCATCAGGAAGTATGCCCCTGGTTGATAGGCTGCGTTAAAGTGAATGAAAGAGACTAGGGAAGCAGTGGAAAGCACGCACATCAACCAAAAAAGATTTTTCGCTCCTTTGACGGTTTGCTGAGTAAAGCCTGTTAACCAAACTAAAAAGGGAAATAATAGATAAAACTGCTCCTCAACGCCTAAAGACCAAGTGTGAGTAAAAATGTTCCTCTCTGCCCACACTCCAAAATAGTCGGTGGCTTGCTTCAGCAGATAAAGATTTGAGACTCCGAAAAGAGACCCGATTCCCGTTCTGAGAGAGGCTATAGGATAAACTTCAAATAGGCAAATAAGAATGCTGCTAATAATTACGCACAGCACTAGAGCGGGCATCAGACGCTTTACTCTTCTTCCATAGAATCCCCCAATAAATTCCTTAAAGTTTTTCTGCGTTCGCTTCGCTAGAGATGCAGTGATTACATAACCAGAAATAACAAAAAAAATATCTACACCTAGATAACCACTGGGCAATAGGTCTTTGTTAAAATGGTTAATAATTACGGCTAAGACAGCTATAGCTCTGAGTCCGTCAATCTCAGGTCGATAGCTACTCGCAGATTTACTTATATCCATAGGAGAGAAGTTGAGTAGTTAGTTGATATTTTTTATATTTTTTCATATTTGCAACACACTTTAACATATCAACCCTTCTTTGACAAGTAATTCCCCTAGCCTAGGGTAGTTCGCATTTTTTGGCTTGTGGTCAACTCTTGATACCCAATACTGCCCCAGGACACAACCGCTGAAATTCTCCTTCGTAATGCCTTACTACCAAGACATTAGCGATCGCCACTAGGGTTTTTCTGGCGGCGTGGTTTCCCCTAGAAAAAGAACGCTGCCGCACCGCAGAGCAACAAGAAAAAGGTAAATAGGCTGAATAAACGTGGTGAAGGGCGAAATAAAGCCATAACTAAATCAATAATGCTCTTGACAAAATGTCTACCCAGTGTAGATAATGGTAGTTTGTGTGAACTTTAGCTAGACTCAATAAACCCTTGGCTAACGTTATAGTGATTGGTGCCCAATGGGGCGACGAAGGAAAAGGAAAAATCACGGATCTGCTGAGTCGGTCGGCGGATGTGGTGGTGCGTTCTCAAGGTGGCGTAAATGCGGGTCATACCGTCGTCGTCGAGGGTCAAACGTTCAAACTCCATCTAATTCCCTCCGGGATTCTCTACCCGGATACGGAATGTATAATCGGCTCAGGCACAGTCATAGATCCCTCGGTGTTACTCAAAGAGATGGCGCAATTACACGCCCTCAATGTTACCACCGACAATCTCTATATCTCGCAAACGGCTCATGTCACTATGCCCTATCATCGGCTGCTCGATCAAGCATCCGAGGAAAAACGGGGTAAATATAAAATCGGCACCACGGGACGGGGTATCGGCCCCACCTATGCCGACAAATCCGAGCGCATCGGTATTCGAGTCATCGACTTGATCAATACCGAGAATCTGCGGCAAAAACTAGAATGGACGATCAATTATAAAAACGTCATTTTAGAAAAGTTATATAACTTACCGCCTTTAGATGCGAAGACGGTGATCGAGGAATATCTAGAATATGCCGAGAAACTGCGTCCCCATGTGGTCGATAGTTCCCTAAAAATCTACGAAGCAATCCGCAAGCGTAAGAATATTCTTTTTGAAGGGGCCCAAGGCACCCTACTCGACCTCGATCACGGAACCTATCCCTACGTTACCTCCTCCAATCCGATCGCCGGTGGTGCTTGTGTGGGTTCTGGCATTGGTCCAACGGTAATCGATCGAGTGATCGGTGTGGCCAAAGCTTACACCACTAGGGTAGGGGAAGGTCCATTTCCCACGGAATTAGAGGGGGAGATCGAGCAGTTATTATGCGATCGGGGGGCGGAATTCGGTACTACCACCGGCCGTCGTCGTCGCTGCGGTTGGTTTGATGCGGTTATCGGTCGTTACGCAGTGCGAATCAATGGTTTAGACTGTCTAGCGATCACCAAATTAGATGTTCTCGATACCCTAGAGGAAATCAAAGTCTGTGTTGCCTACCAATTGGACGGCAAAACCTGTCGCCATTTGCCCAGCAGTGCGGTGGAATTCGCCCGTTGTCAACCGATTTACCGAACGATGCCGGGGTGGCAACAACCCACCAGCGATTGTCGGAGTCTGGAAGACCTGCCTAAACAGGCCCTCGATTATCTAAAATTCCTAGGGGCGATCATGGAAGTACCGATCGCTATTATTTCCCTAGGAGCTAGTCGCGACCAAACTATTATCGTTGAAGACCCCATTCACGGTCCAAAACGCGCTCTTTTGGACGAAAATGGCTCACCTTGGGATAATCACGAATTTTAAATCATTGCTAAAGAGGATTAGTCAACTATGCAAGTTAGCGTTGAATGTCAAAAAAGACCGGAGAATATTAACCCCAGGGCGCTGCGTCGTCAGGGTTTGATCCCGGCGGTTCTCTATGGCCACAACGGCACGGAATCGGTTTCTCTGGTGGTGGGAGAAAAAGCGGCCTTAACCCTACTTAAAAAGGCCTCGGTAAATAATACCCTGGTGGATGTGAATGTTCCCGAAATGCCCTGGACGGGAAAAGCTTTGATCCAAGAGGTACAATCTCATCCCTGGAAAAGAAATCTCTATCACCTCAGTTTCTTCTCAGTATCTGCCCACGGTAAGCTCGATATAGTTGTTCCCATTAAAGCCATGGGAGAAGCGATCGGAACCAAACAGGGCGGTTTAATCGAACAGTTCGTCAACGAAGTTAATGTCTCCTGTATTGCCGATAATATCCCGGAAGTGATCGAATTTGATGTTTCGGGCATCGGTGTGGGGCAATCCCTGCTCGTGGGTGATTTGAAAATGCCAGAAGGGGTGACTTTAAAAGATGATCCCCATACCACCGTTTTTGCCATTGTTGCCGCTAAACGGTAAATTAATTGATCGGTCGTCGGTGGTCGGGTTTTGGGGTGATAGGGTGATGAGACAGCTTCCCCCTCCCCAACCCCCACTCTGCCATAAATGCTACTGCATACTTTGTGCTTTTTGTCAAAAAAACTTTTTCTTTGCAATGAAACTACACAAAAAAAAGATCATCGTTGTGGGTGAAATTGACTAATTTACCTGTCTTAATTAGGATCACCCTGTAGGTGTGGCGAGGGTTTCAAGCATTGCTGTCCAAAAAAGCACAGGGTAAGCC
>NZ_JADEXI010000350.1:0-5027 GCF_015207185.1 Microcystis sp. LEGE 08355
AAGACAATCAAAAGATTAGCAACTTAACGGATGAGAGGCGCAACATTTTGAGATTTTTTCCCAAACCTTGCCAGGAATATTATCTCTTATCTTGACCAGATGGATTGACTTCAAGGGGTGACAAAACAAAGCGAGCAACTGGAACATCTCCCCCTAGATGTTAAGTCTGATTGCCCAGCCATTCTCAACAAGCACTGTTTATTGCGAATGACCGGGGGAACTCTGAAATTTTCGGCTTAGTTGCTGGCAGCTTGCCGCCAACTCACTCCTCTAGATAAGTATTTTGACTCAGGCATCTTCCTCTTTCGAGACGTTGTGACACTTAGGGTGCGGAATGTGGGTTATAGCACCTCCCATATTTGCTGAATTTCTCACATCACTTAACAATTTAGTATTAACTTTCCGAACCATTGTCTAATCTCTTGTTTTTCACTCTCTTCCAACAGAAAATCAATATTTTTGAATTGTTCGGCCCTTCTCTGTTTGACTCCTAAAATCTCAATCCCTACAATCCTATCCGTCTCATCGTAATCATAGACAATCCCCAGCGCTACTTCCTCAGAATCAATAACCTTTCCCTCAAAACGACGAATATAAGCGGCATTAGCGGCTCGATCATAGTTTATTTTCATAGTTTCCCCTTTAATCGGCGTTCAAAATGGACAGTTACCAAAAGATTATAATTACTAAGTAGGTAGGCGTTAAAAATTATCAGAAACCCCCCTTATCAAGGGGAGCATGGGGGATCGCCACCCCCCTTATCAAGGGGGACTAAGCGGGGATCGCCACCCCCCTTATCAAGGGGGGACTAAGGGGGGATCAAACCTAAAATCCATTTTCAATTTAATTATAACCAGCTACTTATACTGTTCACATCAAACAAAAATACCCATGAAAACTAAACAAGAATACCTCAACGCCCTAGTCAACTTTGACCAACCCCTATCAACTATCCTCCCTATCCTAAAAACCTTTCCTTGGGACAGTAGCGAAGCAATTATCACCCTAAAAAAAGAGCATCTGATCGATATTCTCGATCGCTATCTTAATAACGCTCTATCTGCCACCGACTTAGAAAACTGGGCCGATGCCATCGAATGCAGAGAAGATATCGCCTATGAAACAGATGAGGAATATCTCATCAATGACATCATCTTTGACCTCGCTAATCCGACATTAAACGATCCACTATCACCAAAAACAATCGAACAATACATCAGCCAACTTTCCCATTTAAAGTCTTCCTTAATTTCCTAAATAATTGACCTCTCCTTTGTGAATTTTAATGGGGGTTTACTTGAATCTCAATTTTGTCCGAGGGGTTGAATTTAATTTCCTCGACAACGTAGGAACTCTTAATCGCTACCCCTTCGATCCCCCTTATTTCTAGAGGATCTAGCGAGGTTAAAATTACTTCGGCTTTTCCTTCATTAACATCAATAATTTTGAAGTTCTGTAGGGGTTCCGTCCAGCGTTTTCTATTCTCTTTTGGATCATTTTTTCCCCCCGAACCGCGAATAACAATCTCTCCGCTTTTGATAATTACTTTGCCTTGAAACTCTATCTGTTTGATCTCTTTCATCGCCACTTCTTTTGTTTTTGATTCTCTCCCTAAAGCGATCGTTTTTGTTGGAGAATCGAACTTGATTAATCTCCCAGATAGAGAAGTGCCATTTTTTAAAGATACTTTCGTATCATCTGGTACGAATACGGGGATTTTCTTGACGGGAGATCGATCGCCGGTGGCTGGTAGATGATAGCCAGCAAGAGAGGCGATAAAAACTAGGCTAGTTGCGGTTATTATTGGGTAGAGTTTTTTCATCTTTACCTTGCCTGAATGATCGGGATTTAGTTGGTTCTGTTTTCGATCTTGGATGCGGTGAGTTAGGAGTAACAGTAACCCAACCTAGGGTTTTTTCTAGAGGGTTTTTTCCATATTTTAGCGTCGGGATTGTCAAAGGGGAAGCGTTTTATCTTCTCTTTATGTTAAAACTTATGAAGGTACTCCTTTATGCGGTAAGCGATAAAAATATGACTCTACAAGAGCTAATGCGGTGGGCGGAAAAATTATCCGCGATCGAGAAACGGCAACTAATCGAAAAAATTACCGCAGAAATGGCATCGGAATCGGCAGAAGTTAATCAACCCCGTCCCTCTTTATGGGGTATATGCGCCGATTTAGGACAGGCTCCCTCGGCTGAAGATATCGATAAAACCCGACGAGAAGCGTGGGGAGATTTTACGGCAGAGGATCTTTAAGTGTTAAAAGCAGTTTTAAGTAGGTAGGCGTTAAACATTATCAGACACCCCCCTTAGCAAGGGGGGCAGGGGGGGATCGAACCTAAAATCCATTTTAAATTTAATTATAACCAGCTACTTAGATACTCATGCAGTTATCTGGTATCTTTACATCGAATTATTGCGGCAACCGCCCTATATTTAAACGTTCCCTTAATTAGCCGAGATCGAAAAATTCAATTATCAACGGTTAATACGATCTGGTAGCAACGAACTAATCAAATTCCTATTCCCCGAATATAATTGGATGCGGTGGGTTAGCGCTACTCGTAACCCAACCTGCGGTTTTTGTCAATATATTTTTACTTTCCGAAACCTTTGTTCGGGCGGTTTTGTTTGGCAATACGGAGGGCTTTTCCGGTTTTACCATCCTGTAGTGCGATCCGCATCGATCGCTTTTTCTGGTAGGATTGAATATCCGCCGCTAACGGATGATCGTTATCGATCCGTAGATGGGTTAAAGAACAGATAAGACCCGTTTGTTTTCCCAATTCATTTTTTAGGAAACAAATAATTCCCCCCTCGTCTCCCGTGTAGAAAATTTTATCGATCGAAAACTGGTGATCGGGTTTGTATCGCTCACCTTTTGTTTCAGCTAGTTTTAACGTTTCGGGAGTTGCACGCACGGGGATTGGTAAACTCGCTTCCATTTTCTCAATTAAAAAACGAACTTGTCGGGGATCGTCGATCAACATGGGTTATTCTCCTTGATAAAATACAAAGAACTGGCGATAGAACCCGATCGATCGAGTAGGATAGCGATCGAAAACGCTAATCAGGGACATTTTGCCGTGAGCGCTCCGAATTCTCCCCCTCCCGGAACACAGATACTAGGAACCTTCGCCAGTCTTCTCGGTTTGCTGGGGATTTTTCTCTATTTTACGGGATGGATCTATCGGTGGGCCTATTTCGGCTGGTTTAGCCTTGAGATTAACCGTCTGGACTTACCCTTGCGTTCCTTCCTTTTTGTGCCGATACAGGTCTTCTGTGGCGATTTCGGGGCGTTGCTGCGAACGTTTCTGGCGCTGGTTGCCGTTGCCTTTGCGATTCAATTTACCCTCTGGATTTTGTCTCCCCTGCCATCCTATTCAATTGTCAGTCAATCTCAACGGAAATTTCATCAAAAATTTCCGTTCCTAGGTTTATTAGTCCGGGGAATTCCCGAATCTCTCCGAAAAGATTTGATCGCTGTTATTTGGCTATTAATTATTCTTTTTTGGTTAGCTCGAATTCAGGGATCGATCGATGCCCGTCGCGATGCGGTTAATGATACTTCTACCTTACCAGTTATCACTTTAGTTTTACCAGAAAAACAGATAGCGATCGGTCGGAATCCGCAGGATGTTTTTACCGATCCTTCTCTCAAAGGTTATCGAATTATCGGTGAGACTAAATTACTCGAAGAGCTGCGGGGAAAAGAAACGAATGATAGTAAAGTTAATCCCCCGCGAGTCTGGCGTTTATTAATTCAAAATAATAATTGGACTTATGTTTTTCGCGGGTTATCCCCTCAGTCGGCAGAAGAAAATGAACGTCCAGCGATTCTAGCCATTCGCGAGGATAAGGAGGGACAATTGATGATTCTCGCGCCAGATGTCCCACAATCCAGGTGAAACTCCATTGGGGAAATTATCAAAAGCGATCGTTAATAAAAAAAGTCTAAAAGCCTCACCCCACAAGGTTTTCGGCGTTGTCAGATCAGAAGAGGAAAGATGCAATGCTCCGGTGCTGATTCGGAGCATCTTTCCATTTGACAACGCCGATTGTAGGGCTAATTCATGAATTAGCCCTACGCCGATTGTAGGGCTAATTCCACTGCTAAATCGAGCGACTCTTGTTCCCCACTTAAGCCCAACTATCGGCACTATTCGTTCATTAAACACTAATTGTCAAGATGCCATGTAATCTTTCCTATCAAAGTAATTTCAGTTCCGGTGCTGATTCGGAGCATCTTTCAATTTGACAACGCCAGGTTTTTAGATTCATTCAGCCCGCCCTATCTAGGGATTGCCACCACCCACAGCGATGCCACTACCATAAATCTGAGCATTTGTCAAGTTGATTCTCTCCATCGATGCACCTGTCACATCGGCATCATAAATCACGGCACTGGTGAAATTGACTCCATCGAGATCAGCTTGATTCAAACTGGCATTAGTCAGAAAAGCTGCGGTTAAATTTGCGCCCTCTAGGTTAGCATCGGTCAAATCTGCGCCTTCCAAGTTAGCTTCCTCCAGATTAGCTCCCTGTAAATCCGCTTTTCTCAAATCAGCACCGATTAGATGCGCCCCTCTTAAATCTGCACCGCGGAGATCACAGCCCGGACATTCCCGCGTATTCAATAATTGTTGCACCTGTCGGGGATTTTCCGCACCGACGGGGTTAATCAGCAGTAAGGAGGCTAGGGAACCTAGGGCAATCATTAAAGTCCTTTTCATTGTTTTCGCCTCCTCTTTCGTTTTCTTCTCTACTTTTAGGATAGGAAAAAAGCTGCTAACCAACTTCCCCCGATCGGGCTAATTCTCCTGTTATCTCACTTTTGCTTGCTTTTGCTAGTCGATCTCTCCTTTTATTACCGTAGCGATCGCATCTCGGGCATTTTCCTTAAATTCCTTGACATCGACGCGACTTAATAACCAAACTGCCAGGATCATTCCCAATGCTTGCAGGAGGAAAACTAAGCTATAGGCTAAAACTGGACTAGAAAAGACAACTTTACCGATATTTAA
>NZ_JADEXI010000351.1:0-5015 GCF_015207185.1 Microcystis sp. LEGE 08355
CCCCACACCCCACTTCCCAACACCCTATGCTAGAGGCCTTACAATTTGATTTTATGCGCCATGCCATCGCCGCAGGAATATTAGTTAGTATTGCCTGTGGGATTGTTGGTACTTTGGTAGTAGTTAATCGTGTGGTTTTTATCAGTGGTGGAATCGCTCACGCTGCCTATGGAGGGATAGGAATCGGTTATTTTTTTGGGATTAATCCCCTGGTGGGGGCGATATTTTTTACCTTTTTTTCGGCTTTAGGCATGGGTTTTTTACAGCGTCGCATCCGGGAGAGAGCCGATACTTTAATCGGGGTGATGTGGGCGATTGGTATGGCGATTGGGGTAATTTTTATTGATTTAACTCCCGGTTATAAAGCTGATTTAATGAGTTATCTTTTTGGGAGTATTTTGACTGTACCGAGGGATGATTTATGGATAATGGCGGGCATAGATATATTAATTATAACCTTAGTTAGTATCTTTTATAAAGAGTTGTTAGCCATATCTTTTGATGAAACCTTTGCGATTATTCGCAATATTCCCGTGGAGATAATTTATTTAGGTTTAATGGGAATAACCGCTTTAACTATTGTCGCAGTAATGCAGGTGGTAGGATTAATTATGGTAATTGCTTTATTAACTATTCCCGCCGCTATCAGTGGACAATTTGTTAAAAATATGAAGGGAATGATGATCCTAGCGATTATTTTAGGAATTGTCTTTACTTTGGTTGGTTTATGGTTATCCTATAGCTTAAATCTCACCTCAGGGGCGACAATTATTTTAGTGGCAGGATTGGGTTATTTAATCAGTCTTACTTGGAAACCTTTTATGCTCACTATCACCAGAAAAATATCTCATCTTTAAGTCTCTTCCCTAGTTGTGCTGATCAGAAAAAGTTATCTAGGGGAGGGTGAAGGCAATTCACCCCCATATTGCCCCACATTAGTTGTTCTCTAGAGGCCGATGGGATAGTCCCGCCAATTATAACCCTAAACGCTGCTTTTGACGGGCTTTATAGGAGGCTAACAGCCAGATAGAGCCAGAAATCAAAGAAGGAGCAAGGACGAAACAAGTGGCCATGGTCACGGGATGTTCCCGGGCCCAGACCCAATAAATCATCACGGCAAAAATCAAGCTACAGTAAGCTAGTCCTAGAAAGGGGATGCCAATGACTAAAATGGCGAATCGAGTATCTTTATCCATAAAATATCGGGATGACAGCGAAAATTTAGCTGATGGGTTCCGCTTGTCCCTATGTTTACTTATAATCTTCCTTCTGGGATTGCTTGGGGAAAAATAAGGTATTTTTTAGAATTAGGCGCTGATTATTGGGAGGCCTTCCTTGCCGAAACAAAGATTAGATTTATTATTAGTAGCCAAAAATCTCTGTGATTCCCGTCAACAGGCACAGCGATTAATTCGCGCTGGAGAGGTGAAAGTCAATCATCAAATCATCGATAAACCGGCCACAGAAATCGATCCAGAAGCGGCGATCGAGGTTAAGCAGAAACTGCCCTATTTGTCAAGGGGGGGCGAAAAATTAGCCAAGGCCTTAGAATTGTTTGCCATCGATGTCAGCGATCGCATTTGTTTAGATGGCGGCATTTCTACGGGGGGATTTACCGATTGTCTCTTGCAAAAAGGAGCAAAACGGGTTTATGGGGTCGATGTGGGTTATGGACAAGTGGCCTGGAGTTTACGGCAGGATGAACGGGTTATTTTACTAGAAAGAACTAATTTTCGCTATTTAACCCCGGAAAAGTTATACGGACAGGAAAAACCCGCCGATTTAGCAGTTATGGATCTGTCCTTTATTTCTCTGACCAAAGTTTTACCGACCCTGTGGACGCTATTAAATCCACCGCGAGAGGCGATTTTATTGGTCAAACCCCAATTCGAGGTGGGACGGGAAAAAGTCGGTAAAAAAGGGGTAGTTCGCGACCATCAAGACCAAGCAGGGGCAATTTTTCAGGTTTTACAGGCCGCCGAAGTCTTAGGATGGTTCTATCGGGGTTTAACTTGGTCTCCCATTACCGGACCTGCGGGTAACGTCGAGTATCTTCTCTGGTTATCCACCGATACTGGCCAAGTTAGTCCCAGTTTAACAGCGATCGCAGAAATCACCCAAAAAGCGCTCGAACAGTTTTAAACCAGGTATTTTCTCAAGGAAGTGGGGAGAGGGGGAGATTTTCGGAAAACCCTTGACAAATGGCGAGACTTGCTTTATACTTTATGTATAATGGGAATCCGTGCGCCCATATATATAGGGTTTTTGAGGGAAGATAAGAGAGAAAAAAATAGACTCAAAAATCGGGTTGGGTAGGAAGAGGATAAAGGTATGAAGACGGAAATTTTCTCTCCCCGACAAGCATTAAACAAAGCATTTCTGAGAGTCAAACCGAATCTTGGTCAGGTAGAGAAGTTTCAAGTATTCTTACATACAAAAACGATGATCGGGGAGTTCAATATATCGGAAAATGGGAGGGATAACCCGAAAAATTCTTGTTAAATCATGTTAAGTCCCGTAGAGACGATTAAAATTCTCGAAAATCATCCCGATCGCACTTTTCCAGCTGGTGAAGTTATTTTTGCCGATGGCACGGAGGGCGAGTTAATGTACGGTATTCTTAGCGGAGAAGTGGAGATGTATATCAAGGGACAATTGATAGAAACTCTAGAAAAAGGGGATGTATTCGGAGCAGGAGCGCTCCTGCATGGGGATAAACTGCGAGAATCCACAGCTATTGCCAAAACTGATTGTAAATTAGCCTATCTCAATCAACCGCAGTTTTTATTTGCCGTGCAGGAAACCCCCATGTTTGCGATCGAAGTATTAAGAAGTTATTCCGATCGCTTTCGCAAGTTGAAAAAAATCTTCACCAGTGAAGCATAGAGGAGCAAAGGAAAGCCATACCCTGAAAACTATTGACCGAAAATCTCACCGATAGTTAAACGGGAACCATTGACCAAATCCCCACCAGAACGCGGTGGTTTTCCCGATAATTGCACTTCTTTTAATAACAATAAACCCGCTCCCGTCTGCACTACCGGCCCGAAATTTTTCCAGAGAGTCACGATCGATCCCACTTCTCCGCTTAGATGAGAAAGGTCTTTTGTCTGTAATTCTCGAGGTAGTTGACTAGGATCGTCTAGGGGAATAGTGGCCATCACTTTAAGGGGTTGTCCCCGGAAAGTGGTTAGCGCATTAGGATAAAAACCCCGGACTCGATCGTGAATTGTCCGTCCCGAATCTTGCCAGTGGATTAGATAGTCGGATTTTTGAATTAAAGGGGCATAGGTAGCATCGTCGTTATTTTGAGGAATTGGGGTAATTTCTGCTCGATCGAGCTTAGAGAGGGTTTCTAGGAGCAAATCCGCCCCCATTTGCCCTAGGGTTGCTCCCACCTGTTCGGCATTGTCAAAAAGAGCGATCGGGCTGTAGGCTTTTAGTAACATCGGTCCGGTGTCCATGCCCGCATCCATTAACATGGTGGTAATGCCGGTTTCTTTTTCTCCCCTAGCGATGCACCACTGCACGGGGGCTGCTCCCCGATATTTCGGTAAAATTGAGCCATGAACGTTAATACAGCCTAATCGCGGCATCTCTAGAATTTCTGGGGAGAGAATTTGTCCGTAGGCAACCACCACAAAGGCATCCGCTCGCGATTGTCTGAGAAAATCTAAGGTTTTAGCGTTTTTTTTGACACTTTTGGGCTGCAAAACTGGTATTTGCTGTTCTATGGCTATTTGTTTCACCGGTGAGGGGATTAATTGATTACCCCTTCCCCGGCGCTTGTCCGGTTGGGTAACGACGGTGATTATTTCTATATCGGGATTGGCTAATAATTTTTTGAGGGTGGGAACGGCAAAAGTCGGGGTTCCGAAAAAAACAATACGCATGGGAGAGGGGGGATTTTTCAGTTATCAGTGAGCAGTAATCATTAACGACTAACTATGCCGGACCATTGGATTTTTTTGGCTTTTTCCCGACGATAGGAGAAAAAATGCTCCTCTTGTTGATAGGTACAAAAAGGAGCGATCGCAATTTGTTCATCCCTAATTCCTAACTGTTGTAGTTGATGATAAATCACCCGTCGCACGTCTAAGCGCACTTTCCCTTTTTCCTCGTCAGCAAATAAGGGGGAGGGGGAGAGGTTAAATAAATTCCCTATAATTTGGTCGGGATTGGTTTCTTGGGGAAATAAACTTAAACCCACTTGTGCGGCAACTTCTGTCTCTACTTGATACACTTCCCCGGCAATTGCCGGCCCCAGGGCCAGCACTAGGTTATCTAAACAACTACCAGATTTTAATAACTGCTTAACTGCTTTGGCAACTATCCCCTTGGCTGTCCCTCTCCATCCAGAATGAATCGCCACCCCAACACCAGTAGAGCGATCACCCATTAGTACGGGCGTACAATCAGCACTGGCCACCCAAATCCCTTGACCGGAAGCATCGGTGATAATTCCATCCGCTTCGACAATTTCCGGGTTAGTAATCCCTTGGGGATTTAATAGGCGATCGCCATGTACCTGTTTGACCCGATAAACCGGTACATTTGCTCCTAAAGCCTCTGTAAAAGCTTCCGGGGTTTGGGGGTAATAATGACGGGTAAAAAAGCCGTGGGACCAGTCCTCTAGGAGATTACAGGTAAGATAGGGCAATCCTTGCCATATTTGCCATTGCCACAGAGAAGTCGCGGTTAATCGGACATCGATCGCTACATTGGTCACAGTCTAAACCTCTCTTGCTGCATTAATACCTCGTTCTTTCCTATCCTAGTTCTGAGCTTGGCAAACGGCAACCGGAAGATTATTTATATCTCCGGTAAAAATCAAAAATTGTTGTTAGGGTTAGGAGTCAGTAGCCAGTAGTCTCCGATCAGAAAAATAGTAGAGGAGGAACAAGAGAGAGAGCTATCGATGAATTAGAGAGATTATCACCGAATAATCCCCTAAAATCGGCTTCCTTAAACTTATTGTATAATCTGAGTAGAAATCTAGAAGCTTTATCGAAAAA
>NZ_JADEXI010000352.1:0-4987 GCF_015207185.1 Microcystis sp. LEGE 08355
GCGCGACTTTTTACCCGGCCAAGCTTTTCTGGTCGGAACCCCCTAAGCCGAGTTTTCAAGGTGCTGCGCCGTCCACTTGGTTTTCGAGACTGGCCTTTTAATTCTAACGTAAAGCCAACCTAGAACGACGGGGTTTCAGACCCAAATTTTCGATGACCGTGACGTAGTACCTCAACGGGAGTCTCACCGTATATGTATTTAGGGAGTTCGCTCCGAAATTCTCGCACCCCAATTTTCTCAATGTCATGCTTATCCATAGTCTCTCTCGTTGTGTCCGCATTGTGTACATAGTGTAGCACTATTTGAGAAAGGATATCAACAAACAACTTTGCTCATGTTTTACCAGATTAAAAATTTTTTTTAGGTCAATTCTTAAACTTCTGGCGAGTTTCTTAATCGTCTTTTTGGCATGGCTAAGACTGTTCAAGTTTACTTGAAAGATGCCAACATTTCATTATACAGCTTTAAATAATTAGATGCTTGAATCTCAAGAGTAAATTCTTGCTCCACTTTTTGCCTTGCCCGAATGCACAATTGGTTATACCTTTCTGTATCTTCTAATACCCAATTAATTCCCCGTGCCAAGTCTTCCACCTCGAAGGGTTTGGCCAGATAACCATTCTCTTGATGTTCGATCATATCAGGCATTCCACCAATTTTAAAGGCAACGGAGGGAGTGGCACAGGCGAGAGCTTCCATGACTGTATTGGGAAGATTATCCTCAATTGAGGGAGCGACAAAAATATCGGCGGCGGCATAGACTAAAGCTAGGGAAATATCATCATTTAATCTGCCTAAATAATGGGTTTTTAAGCCAAAATCAGGCGGATTAATCGGTTCAGAGGCACCGAAGACCACTAACTCTAATTTATGCCGCCATATTTCCCCCTGACTGAGTTTTTTTATGGCAGGTAGCAGCAGATGAAATCCTTTTCGGTTATCGCTTGTTGCCGTCATAGCACCAAAGAGAATAAGCTGTTTATCTTGGGGTAATCCTAAGAGATGGCGAGCAATGTTTTTCTCGATTGGTTTATATCTTTGAATGTCTAAACTGTTGGCAATTACTTCTATCCGTAAATCCTGAAATAGAGAACTATTTCTGGCACAATCTGCTAACCATTGACTGGGGGTAACAATAGTCAGATTGAGATTTTTCCAAGCTTTGGCTTTTCGCCACCAAACCCAACGAGAAATATCCCCATCTTGCTGACTTTTTAATTGGGGACAATGACCACAGGATTGAGTATATTTATTGCATTCCCCACTGTAATGACAACCACCCGTAAAAGGCCACATATCGTGAGCCGTCCAAACAAGAGGTTGCTTAAATTTGGCTAGGGTTTCAATTTGTAAAAACCCGGCATTAATCCAGTGTAAGTTAATAATATCTGGACTAATTTGGGCTACTCTAGAAACAAGGCGATCGGGAAGCCATTGGATAGAATAAGGTGTTCTCTCTCTTTGAGAATATAATGACAAGGGCAAGTGATCAACCCCAGGTATTAGTTTCGTCCATCCCTTCATTAATTTACTTGCTGGCGATAAAACAGTATAGTCATCACGAGTTTTATCATTAACTAGCATAGTCGCTGCTACACTGATCCGATGTAACCCTTTATGCAGACGATGAGCGGCTATAAAAGCCCCTCCTTGACTATCAGAATAACTTAGTAAACAGACTTTCATGACTCTCAAGAATATTTGATCAATTTGCAATAGTCTTCCACGGTTAGCACCCAGATCGAAAAGTCTATATGTTGATATTCCAGTAACCTTGCCATCCAAGCTACTTGCGAATTATTAAGATTATATCTCTCGACTTTAAATTTCAGTTTTCTGAACAGTTTGTTAACGATATTTTTGGTCATCTTTTAGTTTCTTTAAAGTTTATCAATGTTTTGAAGTTTAATTTAGTGTAATTATTTCTAGGGTTTCATCGCCTCCATAAACAAAGAGTCTGGTTTGCGAATTTTGCCCTCTATCATATCTAAACCGTAACTGTTAAAATCTGGTATTCTACTATCATCAGCACGACAAATACGCACATCAATAAATCCCACTTGCTCCAGCAGCCGCTTTAAGGAATAGCGATCATACATCCAAAGATGAATTTCCCCTGAATTCCGAAATATACCCTCTTCAAAAGATTTTTTAGCTTCATTTCCTGCCACAAGTGCTACTAGATATTTAGCTATGATAATTCTCAGTTTCTGTAAAAACCAAGCGGGACTCTTAGCCATTATTCTCTCCCTCATGGACTTTTGATGAGCTTGAATTTCCCAAAACTTTTCCGCTTCCGCACCAATTCGATAACGCACGAAATCCTTATTATTAATACTGGGGTTTAGCAGAAAATCTCTCATTTTGCCTCCACCAACACTGCGAACAGTTTGATCATAAAGCTCCAGCATCATCCAGTCATAGTCAGGTTCCGCTTCTTTAATCCCTGAATCGACTTTTTCTAAAGTGAACAAATATTCTCTAGCTATTGCTTCGAGATCAGGGACAACGACTCTTATTATACCCTTATCTCTGAGAATTCGGCAACATTCAGTTAGCAGTTTTTTTGCCTCATCTTGTTGAAAGTGTTCTAAGACATGGGAACTATAACAGGCATCAAATTCAGCATCTGGGTAGGGCAAGTTTTTACGAATATCATATTCTCTAACTTCCGGTGAAGATGAAATTATATCGATATTCACCCAAGCGGGATGAAAAGTAGAGCCACAGCCAAAATTTAAGAGTTTCATTAGCTTGTTATATTCGTTGGCAATTCGTCAAAAATTATAAGTTATCTATCTAAATTTTACGATAAATACTCACCACAGATATTCCTCGAGGAAATAATTCGGAAGAAATCAAACCTTTAGCAAAAATCTTTCCTATCATTCTGCTAACTATATCTAGGATTTTATAGGTAATGCCAAAATCGATGTTCCTTATATCTTTTCCAAAAAACTTAAACAATGCTAATTTGACAATAGTTGTCGCATAAAATGATTTGTGAACTTCTTGTAATGGTTCATGCCAAATTTCTAGATTTTCAATGGGAAAGTATTTCGTTAGATTTTTTAAGCTTGTATCAGTCCACCGCGTAACATGATGAGGTGGCATATCAAGAAAAAAGTTGGATACATATTTGCTAAACGAATCATAACTGGGAACTGAGAATACAAAAAGACCACCAGGTTTCAGGCAGGCAATACTAGAAGCGATGAATGAGTGAACATCTCCTATGTGTTCTAGCACTTGAAAAGCACAAACTACATCATATTTTTGGGGTAGGTAAACAGCGTGATCTTGAATTGATTCATTGATTATGTTAACACCACCCTTAGCTAGATCTTTTGCTTTGTGACTGAATTCAAGACCTGTATAGTTTTGGCTATCTATCTTTTGAGCAAAAGCTCCTTTTCCACAGCCAATTTCCAAGACAAAATCGGAAGGTTTGATAAATTGTTTAGCATAATCATATTCATTTTTTTCCTCTAGGTAATACCAATCAAATACTTGTAGTTTTTCATAAAAATTTTCTGAACCCGTTATCATCGGAGAGAAAAAATAAAGATCTGATTCAAGAGAGTGGTAAAAATCTATCTCTTGAATATTACCAAACTCTGAAGCTACATCACAGTTCAGCACCTTTTGATAGAGACTTAATAAGTCACTGACAGCTATTTTTTCAACTAAGACAATTTTGAAGCTTCCGCTTAGGGGACAATATACTAATTCTTGGTTCATTTGCTCTGTCATAATCATTCTAAATTTAATTGACAAAAACCTTGACTAATGGCAATTTCATAAAGTATCTGGAGAACAAGCTAGAGTCAAAGAGATTACGATAAGTAAAATCATCCGCTTCAACATGACGCAGCAAAAATGGAGGATGTTTTAACGGAAAATTAATCTCTTTAACAGGAAGATTTGCCACTCTACTTTTACTACTGCTTGTATGAGTAGCATCTTCACCAAATCCAATATTACTAACTAAATTTACATTAGGTAGGATTGTTAGACCATTCTGAATCCAACAGGCGAAAGTCCAGGGATAATCCCAAGTATCAATTTTACCATCATAAGCAGTTTGAAAAATTTTCGTCCAGTATTTGACAGCCTGAGTTTTTCCTAAAATAGACTCAAGCCAGTTACCATCACGAATTTCTTGCCAGAGCTTCATTTTAACATCATAATATTGCCACGCTCTCCTCCAACTTGCCCAACCCCAAATGTGGTTATAGCAAGAAAAATAGTAACTGTACTCCGTGCGCTTTCTGCCAAACTGAAAATTATCCCCTGAAATAGCCATAATTCTCTTATCATCTCGATAATAATCGAGCAATTCTTGGCAAAAGCGAAAAAAACTAGGATGTGGTAAGCAATCATCTTCAAGAATAATGGCTTGCTCAACCGTATCAAAAACCCAATTTAATCCACTAGATACTCGATTCTTGCATCCCAAGTTAATATCAGAATAGTTAGTAAAAACCTCACAATCCCAATCCACACCCTCGATAATAGCACGAGCCGCTTTACACTTTTCAACATCATCGGCTCTATCTGGACGCGGACCATCGGCAACCACTAATAACTTAGATGGTTTAGCCTGACGAATGGCTTCAAATACTCTCGCCGTCGTATCAGGTCGATTGAAAATCAGGAAGGCGACAGGAGTGGTCAGTTGGAAGTCAGTCATGCAACGGATTTACTGTTAACTCGTGGTATCCTAACCCACCCTGACCAAATTGTCAACCCATTTCAGGATTTTCAGAGCCATTAATTTTATTTTCACTATCTCCACTGTTAAAATCCGAAGCTTTCAAGACAGTTAACCCAACTAAGTCTTGATCTCTATAATGATAGATATAGCAATTCTCTGACTCATGAGGTACAGTAGCAACAGTGAGTAAACCAATTGCGAATATCTTTTTGAGTAACTTCTAACATAGCTAATTCAATCCCTTCTATTAAGTCTTTGTAAGTTCTCGCC
>NZ_JADEXI010000353.1:0-4956 GCF_015207185.1 Microcystis sp. LEGE 08355
TTGCGGTGTCAGTCTGTAGAGCGACCATAAGACCAGAACAGAGTGAATCTGTTAAGGCAGGTGCGGAACCCCGCAAGGGAAAGAAGCAGAAACCCAAATCGTGAGGTTTGGGAATCGCCGTCCGTTTCACGGCGGTGAGGATGTCAAGCTGACGAACGCTCCCGCAGCAGAATCCTTATTGCAGTTCATTCAAGGCAACAATATCCTAGCCGACAAGGGGTTTATTGGCACTGATTGGCAGACTGAGATATCAAGAACCACAGGTAATCGAGTCTCTACAGCTAAGAGAGTCAATCAACATCAACAAACTTCTCCCGTCTTTGAGCGACTTCTTCAACATTTTCGAGAACGGATTGAGGGGGTTTTCAATGAGGTGCAGAATACAGGACGCAACTTGGAGCGATTGCTCAGAAAGAAAGTTGAGGGACTTTGTGTCCATGTTGCCGCTAAAATGGCAAGTCATACCCTGCGGATACTGTTGCGTCAGCGTTTTGGTATTGATGTTCTCACCTTTGAGCAGACTCCTGTTCAACCCTTTGGGCAACTCACATAAGGCGTGATTTTAAAAATTAACTTAATCATAAAGAAAAATTTAACTTTCTCTTTTATAGTAAATTGCAAAACATGATCGAGCGGAAAATTAAGGGGAAAATTTTGATACTACTTATACTAAAAGCCATCCTGATCACCCTAGCGCTCTTGCTACTCGGTGATTTAATTTCCACGTTTCTCTACCATGTTCCAGAACACGTTTTCGGCAAGTTTCACGCTGCGGTACACCACGGCAAAAATCGGAACTTTTTTCATTACGCGGTGTTAAATCGAAATCCGCTAGTTTTACTCGATGGCTTTCTCGGCGCGCTCCTCTATAGTATATATGTATGGGGAAAGTTCAGTTAAAACGCGGTTGAGAAACTGGGCAACCTTGTATGTTATTAAATTATGTAATAACATGATATGTAGTAAACTTTGCCTAAAATCATGAGTAATAAACAATACAATCTAACCTGGGCTAGAATAGGCAATGCTTCAGGTTTCCGTCTGAGTGCCAGTTTTTTTAAGGATAATCCCCAATTCAAAGAAGCTAAAGGTGCTGTTGAAGTTATCAGCCCTGATACGCTATTAGTCCGCTTACAGCCTCAATCTGTAGAACAAGAGGAAGATGAACTGATGATGAGTTTATTCTTAGATTTTCTGACCAAGCAAGCCCTATTAAATCCTGATGCTGAGTTAGAAGCTTATACGGAAGCTATGGCAGCGGTCGATGAAGAGTTGATGACAGGAGTAGAACTTGATAGTTAACGGTTGGCGAATCTACTTTATTAAAAGACTTTTTGGGCAACAACGCCGCAATTTACAAGTTGAGGTTCGTAAACTAAAAAACACCTTGCCAACAGAAGCATACCGTACTCACTCTACAGTCAAACTCTACACGGCGATTGTGGTCGCCATCAAAGAAAAAATCCCTCTCGACCCTTTTGCTTCCCATTTTGCTCTGACTGGGGCGCTCAAGCATTACGGAAGAGTCAAAAAGATGGGACTACCTGACCGTTATCGCTTATTCTTTCGGGCTATACAAACCAAGGAGTGTAAAGCAATTTTTGTTTTATGGCTAGGCTATCCTCGCAAACAAGGGGATAAAAATGATTGTTATAAAGCCTTCACAAAAATGGTTGAGCGAGGTGATTTTCCCAGTTCTCTTGACGCTTTAATCCTTGATAGCCAAGAAGATTAGCTAGTGATAAGGTGGTTGAAAAAGCGATCGTAACCCACAGATACACTTTCAACTGCGCCTCCACAGAAAGATTGCGGTTTAACGGTTGAGTTCAGCGGCAGCAAACAAGCTCAATATTCTCGTCCAAAACTCTATCTGTCCGCTGCATTGCAGTTGTTCGACCGCTAACCTTTACATGATGCTATTAAGATGCCGCATACATAGCTTTATGAGGTCACAGGTTAAATGTCTCTGAGAAAATCATCCACGCTAAATGTTGTTAACACAGGTGCCTTCATCGTACTACCTTCACCTTCATTTCTATCTTGAATATGCCAAGACCAAATCCGGCATCTTCGATCTTTTGGTACCTTCACAATAGCGACATGATCAAATTGAGGGTTGACTGGTCGGTAGGAGCAAATTCTTCCACCGTACAGCTTGCCTGCTACATGAAGACAAGCTCTAGAATCTTCATGACAGATACTGCATAAATACTTGTCCATTATTATTCCAGGACTAAGGTAACTACCGTTTCCGAATACATCTCGGAAAAACATTTCTAAGCCATCTGAATCCTTAATAACTCGCTCTATGGCCTCACCCTGATAAAACTGTGATACAAATTTAATTCTTTCACGGCAATCACACAACTTGATCCAAACTTCCTCTACAGTTGCATTATTCTCATGCCAGTCACCACTTGTAGTTATGTGACACAGTTGGGTATAGTCGTGTAATCCTTTTACAAGTACCAAAAGAATGAGTAATTTATTATATTCATTTTCATCTACTTCAAAAATACGTTGCTTGAATGCCAATCCATAAGTAGCTATAAAATCTATGCAAAGTATTTTTGCCTCGTCATGTTGTTTCTTCCTCATTAAATCTAGCCATGTTTCAACTAAATTTGAAACATCAGCATCAAAATCTACTGAGTTACTGTTTAGGGTCATGTTGATCATTGTTAATGCCTTTGAGAACCTTTAAAAAAGTATCTGCATCACCATGAAACTTAATTTCAGCAGAAACTTTTCCGTCAATGAGCTTCAGATCTGCATAAACTTTTGTTCCATCTAAATTTTCAAATCCTTGAGATTTTTTTTGATCTCTGGAAGCTTCCAATCCTTTCTGAATTTTCTCTCCCAGTAAGCGACCTACTACACTTATTAATAAAGGCAATGCTGCATGATTCAGAATCCAGATAGAGCCAAGCCACAGATCCAAACCTCTACGTTCTGAAACTTTGGTATTTAAGCCGAGGTCATAAGAGTTTGCACACATCAAACCTTTCTCCTTTAGAAGTTTGCTCAAGGTGATCGATTCTGCTGAATCAACTAGCTCAAGTTGTTCTGATTTATTCGCAATATTTTCGGGGAGACACAATATTTGATATTGACTGAGAATATCTAGATTAACGCCAAGCTCACCCAACAGTTTTAGATCGTTCACTTCTACCTCACTGAATACACTGACAAACATTTCACTTAATTATACCGCTCTCTGCGGTCTAGCACCCTCCTCTATCTTACTATCCCACCTCCATCGGTCTAACACCCCCTTAATCATACCTAATACCGCACTGTGGGGTTTAATCACCTCAATTTGGGCATAATTAGCGCAGCGGAACGAAGAACCTGAAAACTCACATCTGCTCACTGACCACTGATTGCCTCCTATTGACACAAACGTTGATAAACTGTGGCTAAAGCTCGGACATCACCAACGTTACCCGGGAAAAGAACCACAGGTAAATTAGGAAAGAGGGGATGATCGGCTGCTGTACGGACCATGGAGACACCGGGGAGAATCTGACCGAGTAAACGGGCCGATTGCAGGCTTAAACCCGTACTTAAGACATCATTGGAGGTAATTCCACCTTTACTGATTAAAAAACTGATGTCACTGGGTAAACCCTTAACAATGTCCATTAACAGGGTGGAGACGACAACCCCAAAATCAAGGCGTTTCTGCACAGAGGCAAAGGTTAACTCTTGCCGACTGGTATAGATCACGGGGGTTTGTTTATTTTTGTGAATAAGCTTGACTTTTTCCAGAACTTGTGCTAGGAGTTGCTCTCGTTGCTCGGTACGATCGCGCAATGCCGTCACATCGATTTCGACTCCGACGGTGTTGGGTTGTTGAAGCAGTTCATCTAATTGTTGGGTAGTTTTTTTGACGTGGGAACCGACGATAATTGCCCCGGCTTCCCCCGTGGGCTTATACTTACCCATAGATTCGGGTGCGATCGGTTGAGTTCCTAAATTAGCCAAAGAAGTTAAAATACTGGCGGCACTACGGAATAAAAATTTTTTTCCCTCCCCTGCGGCGGTTAAAATATCTTCAGCAAAGCGATCGAGATCCGCTTGAGTTTCCCCATCTACCACCCCACATTGATTATTTTTGAGCTTTTGCAGTCGTTCTAAACTACCTTGACGGATATCTGCCAGTAAAAATCTCTCTACATCATCTGCTTTAATTTTACCTTTCGTTTTCTCCTCCACATAATCCGGCAGATAACTGTAGTGGTAGGCAAAAACCGAATCGCGAGCGAATTCCGTCTCGTGGACGGGAGTGGGAACGCCATCGATGATTAAATAGTGAATACTATCGCGGGTGACTCTTCCCCCCTCAAAAAAGGCTGGAATCAGGAAATGAGCATCAAAACCGCCCAATTCTTCGGCAATAACATCAGTTTCGATCGGATAATGTCCGCGCAGGGTAGAATCGGAACGACTAACCACCAAAAAATCCTCGATTCCCTCTTTAGTTAGGGCAGTTTTCAGGTGATGACAGACTTCTCGCGTGACAGACTCGGCTTTTTCGGGGGTTAAAGCGCGAGTATTGGTCAAAACAAAGAAAATTGGCGCATTATCTGCCAATCCCAAGCGGAGAGTATCTTCATCCCACCGCATCAATAACAGACAACTATGGACTGTTTGGGAACCTGTCGGGTCGTCATCTAAGACTATAATTTTAGGTCTATTATTACTCATATATTTTTTATCAGGATGGGAGGAGCGAAGGAATCAAGAGAATCTGGTTAATAGTTTATCGGGTTCTGGTTCCCCATTAAAGTCGTCCCCTCCCTAAGCAACCGCTATCAATCTTGATCACAATCTGTCCAATATAGGATAAGCTATACCTTGACATCCTCGCCGCCCTAAAAGTGCGGCGATTGCTAAACCTCACGATTTAAGTTTCTGCTTCCACCACCGTCGCATACCACAGTTAAAAAACCA
>NZ_JADEXI010000354.1:0-4949 GCF_015207185.1 Microcystis sp. LEGE 08355
AGAAAGGTAGTCGGAGAGGCCGCCTTTAGCGGGAATCCGATAGAGAGGTTCGTAGTTAACCCAGTACGGGTCAAAGCGTACAAAGCTAATTCTAGATGCAATATTTGCGTACAGAATTAGTAACTATAACTTCGCTAGTAAGGCTAACTGGAAAAATTTAGTAGAGGTTCAAGGTCGCTTGCAGTATCAACCGAAACCGATTAATAACTCGCAAGAATACGAGCGATTTTTAAGCATAATTGAAGGGATGATGTCACGGGAGTTAAGCAATGACGAAGGACTATTATTTGATTTATTGGTGTTATTAGTGGAAGAATACGAGCGGAAACATTATCCGATCGCCCGAACAAATCCTACCGCTACGTTAGAATCTTTACTGCATGAATTCGATATCGATAGGGAGTGTCTTGTCGATATTTTCGGCGATCGGGATAGAGTAGAATCGGTGATAGGGGGGAAACAAGCGATCGCTCCCTCTCAAGCCGAGTCTCTAGCCGAATTTTTTAATCGTTTAAGTGCGAAACTGGCGTTAAGCGCCCGTGATTTTCTCTTGTAGCCTCGCTTTCCCTCGGGGACTGGGGGGGAAGACCATATAACAAATCCTTACTTTCTTCATAACTTTAGATTAATTAAGATAATGTTACAAAACTTTATGAAAAAGGCGTAGTATGATAATTTACGCCAGTAAAGCGAACACAATAAGGAGCAACACCCATAATGCAGTCGGCCGAGATGTTGCTGACAGTCCCCAAAGAGTATTTAAAAGCACCGGGGGGCTTCAACCCAAACGTTACCATGTTTTTCAGTGCCTTGAGCCTAATAACCCTATCTACCTGTGGCTATTGGCTATGGTCCTGGCCGGACTGGATTTGTTTTAGTGCTAATGTCCTCGCTTTACATTTATCGGGGACAGTTATCCACGATGCCTCTCATAATTCTGCCCATAGGAATCGGGTATTTAATGCTATTTTAGGTCATGGCAGTGCTTTAATGCTCGGTTTTGCCTTTCCGGTCTTCACTAGAGTCCATTTACAGCACCACGCGCACGTTAACGATCCCGAAAATGATCCGGATCATTTTGTCTCCACTGGTGGACCGTTGTGGATGATTGCGGCCAGATTTTTTTATCACGAAATCTTCTTTTTTAAGCGGCAACTCTGGCGAAAATACGAACTGCTGGAATGGTTCCTCAGTCGTCTTTTTGTTGCTACCATAGTCATCGTCGCCTGTCAATTCGGTTTTATTGGCTATGTGATGAATTTTTGGTTTGTTCCTGCTTTAGTGGTGGGAATTGCCCTCGGTTTATTTTTCGATTATCTTCCCCATCGTCCTTTCCAAGAGCGCAATCGTTGGAAAAATGCCCGCGTTTACCCCAGTCCCCTCTTAAATCTGCTGATTTTAGGACAGAATTATCATCTCGTGCATCATCTCTGGCCGTCGATTCCCTGGTACAAATACCAACCGGCATACTATGCCACCAAACCGCTTTTAGACGCAAAAGAGTGTGAACAGTCTTTAGGTTTACTGCAAGGTAAGAATTTCTGGAGTTTCCTCTACGATGTCTTCTTGGGGATTCGCTTTCACTCCCATTCTTCTAAAACTTCTTGATCTCACTTATCGTAATGGTGAGGTACAAAGTTGTCATTTTGGCAAGTCGCTGGTCGATTTTATGAGAAACTTTGTATCTGTACTGGTTTTGTTGTCAACTTGATTTTTTGAAGGAGGATTTTATGGGTCAACATTGGGGAAAAGCCTTAATTTTAACAACAACTTTCTTGACAATTAACATCGATTATGCTAGGTCTTTAACCTTTGGTGAGGCCGTGGGTATTGGAGCGGGGGCCTTGTTAATCAACCGGGTGGTACAGGATAATAGACAACGTTATCGATTTGTGCCACCAGAGCAAGAATTTCAGCGCGGACTAGAGGACGGGTTTAACTTTGCCCGCTATGATAATCCGCGCAATTCCAGAGACTACGATGACGGTTTTATCGAGGGACGAAGACGGCGGGAGTCGGGTTGGTCCAGTCCCAACCGGAGAAGTTAATTATTTTTTTGGTCTGCGTCCCACTTCGGCGGTTTCTTGAATGGAAAAGATCCTCAATTTGCCGTCGATGGGAGCGACTTTAGCCACCGCTTCCGATGCCACTATATAGTTATCACCCTCGGTGTTGGTAATATTGACTACCCGCGCGCGAGTGATAATCGCCATCTCGTTATTAGCAAGAATATCCACGTCCCAATTCTCAGAAAGAACCTCTATACTTTTGATATTTTTGTAGGATTCCTCTAAAAATATTTTATGTTCCGTGATACCATCTAACTCAAAAATTTCGGTACTAGCATCGGTTTTAATGGTCAATTGCGAGGAAATAAACGGGGCATAGTGTTTGAGGATTAGGGCGATATTTTTATCTTTAATAGCGGTTTCAATGTCTTGAATCATTGCTTTAATTTCCGCTTCACTGATTTTTTGTCCCCCATCGCGATTACTCGATTGTTTCACTGGCACTATCGAGGGATTAGCATGGACAAAAGGGGGGGAGATGCTGGGGAGAAAGGATAAACCGAGCAATAGAACAATTAATTGGGGAGAACGCATAATTTAATAAACTTGGTAAATTCAACCCGAATCATAGCATTTTCTCGTTACCGAATAAATCCTCAAGGTGAAAGTCCCTGGTTAGGGAAGCTAAGAGAGCAAAATTCTGGCTGTGCAAAGTCTAGGTTGATCCTTTAGCTATTTTTGGCTTGATATTTCCAGAATAACAGGGGTATGATCGCTAGGTTTTTCTTGTTTTCTGGGTTCTCGATCGATCAGACAATTAACGGCTTTTTCGTATAGCTGAGGAGTTAAATAAAGATGATCGATTCGCCAACCTCGGTTACGAGCAAAACCACCGCTGCGATAATCCCACCAACTATAATGTCCCGCTGCCGAGGTGAATTTTCTAAAGGCATCTTGTAAGCCAATTTCTAACACCTTTTCTAAAGCTTCTCTTTCTTTAGCTGAAGACATAATATGATTTTCTTTGCCCTTGGGATCATAAATATCTTTATCTTCTAAGGCAATATTAAAATCCCCACAGATACATAATTCTTCTGGTTGAGAATTAATAATTTTATCTAGATATTTCCTGAGAGTTTCTAACCATTTAAGCTTATAAATATACTTGTCACTATCTAGGGAAGAACCATTAGGAACGTAGAGATTGATAATCCGAATATCGCCGATTACTCCAGTAATTACCCGTTTCTGTTCGTCTAGTTCTCCTGTTAAATTTTCGCCGATAATTGGACTAAATCCTACAGTGATATCGTCCAGGGGTTTTCGGCTAAAAATCGCCACACCATTATAGGATTTTTGTCCAGAAATATAGAGATGATAACCCAAAGATTCAAAAGCTTCTCTGGGAAAATCTCGATCGATTACCTTAGTTTCTTGCAAGCACAAAACCTCAACGGGATTGAGTTGTAACCAATTAATTACCTGCTCTTGTCGGCTGCGAATCGAGTTGACATTCCATGTGGCGATTTTCATAGCTAAAAACCGATAATTTTTCTCACACTTCCTCAGCAAAACTGGTGCGACGCACAAACTCAAAAGGACCGGCGATCGAACCCCAGACTAATTGATCGGTTTCGGGATCTAAACCGCGATCAACGCTAATTAATCCCCGTTCACTAATTTCAAAACTATTATCTAAATAAGTCATTCTATCTTTGCGAAAGACTAAACATTGTTTACCCGGTTTCACCACCCCTTTAAAACTGTTACCTGTCCAAGTGACATTCATATCACAACCCAGCATCGGTTCTAATAGGTCTAAGGTGAGATTTTTGAGACGCTGGGGTTCTCTAGAAGCACCAAAAAAGTTAGCTTCCTCTTTAACTTTAAAGTTTTCTAGTTCAATATGATCATCGACTACCGATAATTTAAATACTCGCAAACGATAGGGAGTATTGAGCATAAAATCGTAGGCCTGCTCTAAAAATAAGCTGGTTCCCTTCAGTAATTCATCGGGCAAAGGGCGCATACACACGCGAATATGGGCAAAAAAAGGCGGATTAGCAAAAGCTTGTTCTTGATTACTAAAATCCGCCGCCATCCAGCGCGCTAGGGTTTTTATATCCGTGGGATGAGTCATAGTTTTTGAGATGTGAATGGCTATTAGCTATCAGCCATCAGCTAGTTAATCGCTCTGATAAATTTTCACTGATTACTGATAACTATGCCCCGATAATTGTTATTGTGCGATTACTTTAATTTCGATATCGGCACTAACTTCGGGATGGAGTTTGACTTGTACTTTATAGACTCCCAATTGACCGATATCGGGGACGGTAATACCACGGCGATCGATTTCTAATTTAGCATTTTCTAGAATAACCGTAGCCACATCTTGACTGGTGACAGTACCGAAAATGGCCTCGTTTTCACCCACCTGTTTAGGGATGCTGTAGGGACTGAGTTTTTCGATCGCAGTTTTTCTGGTTTCCGCTTCTTGTTTTTCAGCGAGGAGACGTTGACGCTCTTTTTCTTTCCTAAATTCTGCCTGTTTAATCGCGCCCTTGGTGGCTAAAACGGCCACCCCTTGGGGGATAAGGTAATTGCGCGCATAACCGGGGGCCACTTCCACCACATCGCCATTTTCACCTAATTTGCTGACTTTTTGATTGAGGATAACCTGCATTCGTTTCGCCATGATCTTGACCTAAAACAATAGTTCCAAAACCCCTATCATACCATGCAATCGTTTTTATCTGTCCTCCCATCCGGACCGTCAGTTAGCTATGGAAAAACTCCTTGGGGTTTGCTGAATAAATCTAACAACCTTGTTGGATAAGGTTTTTAGACTTTTTTCCCTCAAAAACTGCCGACCTTTGGGGTGAACCCCACACCCCACACCCTGTCCCCACGAAAAACTTTTTCAGCAAACCCTAAATA
>NZ_JADEXI010000355.1:0-4937 GCF_015207185.1 Microcystis sp. LEGE 08355
ACACCTTATGGTTGAGGGTATTAGGTAAAGGAGGAACTCAAAAACGAGCAGTTGAAGAGTTAGTTGAACTGCCAGAACGCAATCCTTTTCGAGAGAATTTATTAGAAATTCTGGCCAACTGGCGCAAAAACTTAGAATTGAGAGATAATTTAAGTACAGAAGAACAGGAGGTCATCATGAACTTATCACCAGCTTATCTAAAGCAACGAGAAGAGTGGAAATTAGAAGGAAAGCAAGAAGGCACGTTAGAGGGACAACTTTCCCTGATAGCCACTCTTCTGGGAGGACGCTTTGGCAGCCTAGATTCGGAATTATCCAGTCTGGTAGAAAAGATTGCCCAACTTCCCATCTCAGAACGCACCGGTTTACTTCTTTCTTTGGCGAATTTATCCCGCGAGGAATTGTTAAAAAGATTGTAAATTTCGTTTCTCGCTTTTCTTGTGGTTGTTCAACGATAATTGTTTTCCTTTTGTTTTTGCTGATAAGCTTCAAATTCGGGGTTACTGGCAAGAATTTGACGGACGCACTCCCGACTTATGCCGTATTTATCCCCTATTTGCTGATAGCTCAATCCTTGCCTATGGAGTTCTAAAAAATCGTAGCTTTTTTGCAGTTTTTCCTTTCTCTCTGCATCCCATCTTGGTGTTGGACTCTTATCGCTAAAATGTCTTACTATTTTTCTTCCCAACTCGGTCAAAGAATATTGAGGATCGTGGAAACTAACCAATCCTTGTTTTTCCAATTCTTTAAGTATTTTATGTACTCTGGTTAAATTATGAGCAGTTGTTGCCAATTGCCGAGACGGATCGGAAAGTATCCGAATTGCCGAATCGATCTCAATCGGATAATCTAACATCCCTTTCAGAATCTGTTTCTGTTTTGCTTGGAGATTAGCGATCATCTCCTCTAAATGTTGAAAGTTTTCATTTTCATCCATCGGAATTACCATTTTAATAGACCTCTCCTTAGTCTGATAAAATCACAATCAGGGGATATTGTCAATAACCAGCCGTAGCTTACCCAGTCGTTTATCCGTTGCCGATGCACTTTTTAAAAAATAGTGATAAACTCAACTGTACTGGGTACAATCTTCCTCTCGGAGAGATTTGAATAAAAATCGGGAGAAAAAACGATGAACGAATGGGAAATATCCAACAAAATTGAGGCGGGCGGGGGGTTTCCCGTATTGCAATATTGGGCAGAAAAAACCCTCTCTCCTCAAGGGGTTAAACTCTGGCAAACCTTAAATCATAAAAGTGCCTGTTTAGCCTGCGCTTGGGGAACGGGAGGACAAAAGGGCGGTTTTGTCAACGAAGCGGGGGAAAGTCTGCAACGTTGTCTCAAAAGTGTCGAGGCAGTTACTTCCGAATTAATGCCAGGTATTAAAACCGATTTTTTTCAAACCTATCATCTCGCTCAATTACAGTCCTTAACCTCCCTAGAATGCGATCGCTTGGGTCGTTTTAGTTATCCCGTCCTCTTAAAAGCCGGAGAAAGTCACTATCAACGTATTAGTTGGGAAGAAGTGTATCGATTAGCCGAACAAGCTTTTCATCAACCGTCTGAGACTATTGCCTCCTATAGTTCTGGACGTTCTTCTAATGAAGCCGCCTATCTCTTACAATTGTTTTTCCGGGCATTAGGAAGTAATAATTTAGCCGATTGTTCCGATCTCTGTCATGCCGCCTCGACCTTAGGCTTAAAACAGGTTTTCGGAACCGGAACTTCGATGGTCAGTCTGGAAAGTTTAAAACAAGCCGATTGTGTGGTGTTAATCGGTTCTAACGCTCCGGCTAATCATCCTCGCCTGATGAATGAATTAATTCAAATTCGTGATCGCGGCGGTAAAATTATTATTATTAACCCGCAAATTGAAGTCGGATTGGTCAAATTCTCCTCGCCCGCTTTTCCGATTAAATCCCTATTGCGGGGCGGTTCCGATATTTCTACTCTCTACCTACAGCCGATTCCGGGTAGCGATACCGCCCTATTCGTCGGATTACAAAAATCTTTAATTGAACAAAATTTAGTCCGGTGGGATTATCTTGAATCCCATACGGAAAATTGGCAATCTGTTATAGATTACGCCCGACAAATACCCTGGGAAACCATTACTAAAGCCTGCGGTTTATCCCGAGAAGAAATTGAAGCAACCGCCGCCCTTTTCGGCAATTTAGAGCGTGTGGTTTTCGCTTGGGCGATGGGGGTTACACAACAGGAAAACGGGGTAGATAATATCATCAGTATCGCTAACACGGCCTTACTCACGGGTAATGCCGGCAAAACCGGAGCCGGAACCATGCCAATCCGGGGTCATTCTAATGTACAGGGCTTCGGTTCTATGGGCGTTACAGTGAGATTACGTCAGGAAATCGCCGAGGCACTTTCTCAACTTTTAGGAAAGCCATTAAATATAACTGGCGGTTATGATACCAGGGCATTAATTGAAGCGGCCGAACGGGGAA
This sequence comes from Microcystis sp. LEGE 08355, assembly GCF_015207185.1. NCBI lineage: Bacteria > Bacillati > Cyanobacteriota > Cyanophyceae > Chroococcales > Microcystaceae > Microcystis > Microcystis sp. LEGE 08355. The sequence continues at coordinate 2,466 of NZ_JADEXI010000355.1, forward strand.
AAATCAACACCCTTTTCTGTTTGGGAGGTAATCTTTATGGGGCAAATCCAGATTTAACTCAAGCCAAAAAAGCCTTAGCTCAAATTGATACGATTTTTTATGTAGCTACTAAGCCAAATTTAGGACATTTTCAGGGATTAGCCCGACAAAATACGGTAATTTTACCCGTCTTCGCTCGTTTTGAAAATCCTCACCCGACAACAACTGAATCAGGCAATAATTTTGTCCGTTTTAACGAGCGGGGAAGCAGTCATCTACAGGGTTCCCATGTGGATATCATCTCGGAAGTAGAACTGTTAACAAATATTGCCGTCAAGGTTTTAGGCACAAACCCGATTGATTGGTCGAGATTACACGACACCGCCTATATTCGTCAGTTAATCGCCAAAACGATTCCGGGTTATGAAAAGATCGGGCAATTAGATCAAACCCAAACAGAATTTACCATTAGCGGACGGATTTTTGCCGAACCCCATTTTCCAACATCGACCGGAAAAGCGCAAATGTCTGTCACCCTTTTACCCACTTTAAAAGCACCGCAAAAGCAAGATTTCGACCAACCAGAAAATGCCCCCGGAATTGCCCTGATTCTCGGAACAGGACGCAGTTATGGACAACATAATACCGTCGTTTATCAAGTGGGCGATAAATACCGGGGAATGCCCCACCGTCATTGTTTATTGATGAACGCCGAAGATGCCAAAAAAGCGGGCTTTCAAGAACATCAACGAGTCACCGTCCAAGGAGATGCCGGCAAATTAGAAAATATCGAACTTATTTTCGGTCCGATTCGCGAAGGTGTTGGCTTTATGTTCTATCCCGAAGCCAATGTTTTATTCAAAGCTAAAATTGACCCTCGCTGTGGGACTCCTGCTTATAAACGAGTTCCCGTCTGGGTTTTTTAGTTATCAACTCCTCTAATTTTCTTTTTTGGAAATAATGAAATATAGTTAACCAAGCCAACCAACGAATCGAGCAGAATGAAAAAGCTATGGCCGATTCGATCGCATTTCTGTTATCCTATTCTTACCATTATTAAAATAAGTGGCCATGGGAGAGTTTTTGCTAACCGTATTAAGCATAGCCAGTTTATTTGCCGTCGAGATGGCTACCCCTAGCATTGCAAGTCCCACATCTGGAGCGACGGAGTTGCAACTAGCTCAAAATCCTAACTGTAACAATCCCCAGACTCAAAGCCAAATGAACATTTGTGCCAGCATCGCTTATCAAAACGCCGATCGCAAGTTAAATCAAGTTTATCGACAACTACTGCCAAAACTGTCAGCTGCTCGCAAACAAAAATTAATTGCTGCCCAACAAGCTTGGATTAAGTTTAGAGACAGCAGTTGCGAATTTGAAAGAAGTGCGTTTGAGGGAGGCTCTATAGCTCCCATGATTTACGGTTTTTGTTTGGCAAATGTCACCGAGCAGCGCACCAAAGATTTACGGAGATATTTAGAAGATAGCGATCTCTAAGTCAGAATCGCCGTTGATATTACCGATAATTCCTTAGACGTTTACTGCACAACAGCCTAAGCGGGTGAGGGGAATCGAACCCCTATCATTAGCTTGGAAGGCTAGGGTTTTACCACTAAACTACACCCGCATTTTCTTAGCACTTTTGTTAGCATAACACGAATTGCCGATTTTTGCAAGTAGGGATTTTCAGCTTGTTAATCGCCTCTAGATGGTTATAAATTGCCTAAAAATCCCGATCGCTCGGTTATTTCCCCGATTTGGCTAAAAGTTTTCTCCACGCGATCGAGATCTAGTTGGGAGAAATTATCGATCGCCCAGTTAGACACTCTCTGCATAAAATGGAAGGGATAGGTATGAGCGATTCCCACCACCTGCATTCCCGCTCTTTTTGCCGCTTCGCAACCAGCAAAAGTATCTTCAATCACCAGACATTCCCAGGGTTGCAATTGCAGATTAAAATTCCAACGATTGAATCTTTCTACGGCCAGTAAATAACCATCCGGTTGGGGTTTACTGGTGCTAATCTCATCCCCGGTGACAATGACACTAAAGTAATCCCCAAGGCCCGTCTGTTGCAAGATTGATTCCACTTCCGAGCGTATTGCTCCCGTCACCAAACCGATTTGTAGATCCCTGGCCTTAACCCGTTTTAAAAAAGAGTATATCTCCTCATAAATAGGAAGTTTCTCTAATTTTTCTAATCTTTGTCGGTATAAACTGGTTTTTTTGTTAATTAACTTGGTCAGATACTCCTCGGTTACTTGACGACCGCGACGGGTGAGAACATTACGCAAACAGACGCGATCGCTTCTTCCCAGACATAACTCCGCAAATTCCGACCCTAGGGGCAGTAAATTTTCTCCGAGCAAGATTTCATTGATTAACTCTTGATGGATTGGTTCATCATTGATGATCACCCCATTAAAATCGAACAGAACAGCCTTTAACATCAATCTTAGACAGAAAAGCTAATAAATACTAAATATTCTTGAT
>NZ_JADEXI010000356.1:0-4920 GCF_015207185.1 Microcystis sp. LEGE 08355
AGTAAATACTGGTCTTTCGTTACTCTTTATGCTAAATCAACGTACAAGATGCCAAGACAACATACTTCTAACCCAAAAATTCCGAAAGTTTCTAAAGCCATAGCCTCTTCGTTTTATTAGTTTAAGTTTATTGTTGATTCCCTCATCATATCATCATGTCGGGAGCATCTCACCTTTGTAACCCCTAAATCAGGTTTTTATGTCAAGCTATTTTGAAAGCCTTGCTAGAAACCAGTTTTAGGGATAAGTATAATTACTTACTTGCATAAATGAGATGCTCCCCTAATACATAATACAGCAGTTATCTTAATGGTGAGATAACTTCTATATTATTAAACTTTTATCTGTTTGTCCCTGTGGAATTGCCCTCAATCCATTCGTAAAAAGCCATAGATTCTGGGGAACAACGGCTGCATCCTCCGCATTTTTCCAGGGAAATCAGGCGAATTCGCCCTTTTTTCAGCAAGCGATCGAGCATGGGACTTAAGGCATCCGCTGACATCCGAAAGTGTGTAGATAAGTCAGCCAGAGATGCTTTCTGATTTTTGGCAAGATAAGCCTGTATATCGGTTAAAATCATGGTTTATAAGCGAAAAAAATCGAGAAAGGTTGCTTGATTGCGGTGGGTTACGGCGAATCTAAATAATTAGTTAGTTGCCTAGCTTTTTGTCGCCTAACCCACCCTACTTTTAAATTGCCGGACGGTTGATTTTTCGGGGAGGGAGATTTTTTAAGGTGAATAAAACCCCGACTACGGTTAAACCCATCAAGACTATCCAAAAGAGAGAAAACCCCGGATGTCGAAAAAAAGTGGCGATTTGATAGAAGGAAGTGGCAACAATATAGGCCATTCCTGTGGTCCAGAGGGCAATAAAAGCAGTCCAACCGGCATTAGTTTCGCGATATACTGCCGATGTGGCCGAAACACAGGGAAAATAGAGCAGAACAAACAACAGATAGGCAAAAGCACCCGCTTGACCATCAAATCTTTTCGCCATTGCCCCAAAGATTCCTAAATCTACTTCTTGCTTCTCGGCAGCCGTTTTTTGATCTTGCAGATCACCAATATTCAAACCCAAGGGATCAAGTAATTGATTGGGTAATTGCGCTAAATTGGCGGGAATAGTGGCGATAGCTGTCTGAATTTGCCCCCAAAAGTCGAATTTTTCGGCTGCTACCCCCTGATTAGGGTTATCTTCCCCCGCTAGTTGGCTGTAAATTGAGTTTAATGTGCCTACCATCGCTTCTTTGGCAAAAACTCCCGTAAAAATGCCCACCGTTGCCGGCCAATTTTGCTGCTCTAGTCCCATGGGTGAGAAAATAGGAGTTACAGCTTTACTGGTGGCACTTAAAACCGATCGCTCGCTGTCTTGATTACCAAAAGAACCATCAAAACTGAGGGAGTTGAGTAGTCCCAAAATCATCACCATTAAAACGATAACTCGTCCAGCTTTCCATAAAAACGCTTGCAGACGTTCCCAAGTGCGAATTAAAACCCCTTTCAGACGCGGTAGATGATAGGGAGGCAATTCCATAATAAAGTGACTGATTTCTCCCTTGAGTAGGGTTTTTTTCATCACCAATCCCGTCAAAATAGCGGCGAGAATTCCTAAGATATAAAGACCAAAAACGATGTTTTGACCACCTATGGGGAAAAAAGCCGCCGCAAATAGGGCATAAACAGGTAATCTGGCCCCACAGGACATAAAAGGGTTCATCATAATCGTCATTAAACGATCGCGGGAATTTTCCAGGGTCCTGGTGGCCATAATTGCCGGCACATTGCAACCAAATCCCACTAGCATGGGAACAAAGGATTTACCCGGCAATCCCACCAAACGCATCAATCGGTCCATGACGAAGGCTGCCCGGGCCATATAGCCAGAATCCTCTAAAATTGACAAAAAGAGGAACATAAAGCCAATTACGGGGATAAAAGTGGCGACGGTTTGCACACCTCCCCCCGCTCCATCAGCGAGCAGAGCAATTAGCCAACCCGGGGTATGGATTGTTTGTAAAACTTGGGCAAAACCATCGACAAAGATAGTCTGGGCAGTTAAATCGAAGAAATCGATAAAGGCAGCACTAACATTGATGGTAAACAAGAACATTAGGTACATTACGCCCAAAAATATCGGAATTCCCCACCAGCGATCGAGAACAATGCGATCGAGGCGATCGGACATGGTATCATTTATCTGTCCAGTCCGTTGAGTGGCTCCCTGGGTAACTTGTTGAATAAAGCCATAACGAGTATCAGCAATTAAAATATCAAGGTCTTCCCCTAAAACTTGGTGTATTTGTCGTCTATGCTTGACGATAATGCTTAATAGTTCCTGGGAGCGCAATTCTGGGGCGATGCGATCCTCGTATTGCAGTAGGTTTAAAGCAGTCCATCTTGGCTCAACGATCCTTTTACTGCTATGGTCGTCAATGTAGGCAACAATCTCGTTAAGAGCTTCCTCAATTACCGCAGGATAAGCGACATAAGCGGCAGTATGGCTAATATTACTGACTAATTCCCCAATTTTTTGCTTTAATTCTCCGATTCCTTCCCCTTTAACCGCACTAATCGCCACGACAATTGCATCTATGCGAACGCTTAAGAGCTGCGGATTAACCACAATACCCCTAGTTTTGGCCACATCCATCATATTCAGGGCAATCAACATCGGTAAACGCATCTCCATGATTTGGGTAGTTAGGTAGAGATTACGCTCTAAATTAGAAGCATCGACGATATTAATCACTAAATCCGCCTCTCCTGACAGTAGATAGTCCCTAGCGACTAATTCATCCATTCCTGTCTCCCCTTCTTCCACATCAAGGGAATAGACTCCGGGTAAATCCACAAGGGTGATATCTTCCCCGTTAACTTGAAATCGTCCCTCTTTGCGATCGACTGTTACTCCCGGCCAGTTGCCGGTCCTTTGATTGGCTCCTGTGAGAGCATTAAAAAGGGTAGTTTTGCCACAGTTAGGATTGCCAATTAAGGCGATAATCGGTTTGACCATAATTTAGGATATTAAGTGACGAATAGGCTTAGATAATTAAATTTAGCTTTCTGGGTCTATTTCTTCCACGATTAAAGCGTCTGCCTCCTGTTTACGCAGACTGAGATGAAATCCCCGCACTCGAATCTCGACGGGATCCCCCAAAGGTGCCACACGAATGACGGTAAACTCTGTCCCCGGAGTTAATCCCATTGATAACAATTTTCCTTTGTATCCTCGTAATGCTCGGTCATAACCGACGACTTTACCCACTTTTCCTATGGGTATCTCCCGCAGAAATGTTCTTACTTCAGTTAGGTCTTTTTTGGGTTCCAGTTTTTTCGGTTGACTGTCACTAACGAGGATTTTTTCGGCCATTTCTGCCCCGATACCAATACGATTGTCTTGAATGGCAATTAAAACTGACCCGCTTGGTTGGGAACTAATTACCTGTAATTGAATACCGGGGTTTAATCCCATACCTAGGAGTCGATTAATCCCTCCTGTCCCCTGAAATCCCGCTAACCAGACGGTTTTTCCCATTTCCACTTGTGCTAAAGGATAAGTGGCAGCCAAGTCATTACCCCTGGGAGTGACATTATCTAATTCTGCCTCTGTACCGCCCCAATAGGAGAATTGGTCGTCTTTTTGCCAGTTTTCTGGTTTTTCTGGTTCATTAGGTCTAATTTTATCGTCCATGCTTTTCTTATCTCCAAAGGTAATGAAGGTCTTTCATTCAAGAGTGACAATAATTTCTTGATAGCTCATCGAGTTTACTGAAGTAGCCAAAGGGTGAGAACTCCCCTAATGTCAGCCTCAGTCAACGGTTTTTGAACTGTATCGGAATTGCGATCGCTTAAATAAATGCTAATTATTCTCAATTACCAGTCTAATCCAAAAGGGGAGACAGAAAAGAAAAATATTTATTTAGGGTCGGCTGAATAATGGTAAAACCCTTTGAAAATAAGGCTTTTGACCTGTTAAAATCCGATGTTAGTGCTGCGAAAATCGGATTGGGATCCCCAAAAACCTGGCATTATCCTCCTTTTAGTACATAAATTAGTACAAAAAGAGAGGGCAACAAAGCCTGAAACGACCGGCTACTGACGACCGACTCCTAACCCCACCAACAAACTTTTTGCCGCAAACCCTACCTAGTGGTCTGCGGCAAAAAGTAGGGGCGAAGCATTCGGGCAATAACCTATCGGTGAAACCGTAGATTTTCTATCCGAATGCTTCGCCCCTACAGGACTACATTTCACATTTATTCAGCCAGCCCTAAGTAAATCGAATCTGTCTTTCTGTTTGTGTTCTTTATGCCTTTGTGTTTATCCTTAACTCTTATGGGATAACCGGACAGAAAAAAGTTTAGTTTTAAATATTGGCGATACTTTCAACACTTTAGCCCCCCTATTCTCTGGGTCTTCTTGTAGCTTAAAAAAGGGTGCATCTCACATTTGCAGAAATATCGACAATCAGCAATTATCAGTGACTCTTAAATTATTACAAATATATCAACAACTGCCTGTAATACCATTTTTCTTTATTCGTTTCCCTCACCCCCTTCCCTGTCCCAGAGCGTTAGAGGGGAGGGGGTGAGGGCAATTAACCATCTCTGCCATTACTTTTGAAAAATGGGATAATTCGTTGTCAGTATCTCCAAACAATGACTAATGAAATTAAAAACTTGACTAACTATCATTGGCTAACCTATCGCTGAAACCGTAGATTTCCTATCGGAATGTTTCGCCCCTACTTTTTCAGCCAACCCCAATTAGGGTTGGCTGAAAAAGTAGGCTCTTCGGTTTGTGTTATGCAATGGACGGGAGTTATAAGGGATGGAACCCTTATATAGAAAGGCATTTAGCGATTTTTGTCAATTGTTTTTGCTCTAGAGCGAACTAATCAATTAAGTCTCTTGCCAGAT
>NZ_JADEXI010000357.1:0-4911 GCF_015207185.1 Microcystis sp. LEGE 08355
ACTATTGCTGCGCTTTTTTTCTGGCTTGAGATTTTAGGTTCGACAGCAACTCCTTGATTGTTTTTTGAGTTACCCCTTGACAATCAAGACAGTCGCTACTAAGTAATATAGCTGCGGAGACTAGCGAATTACCGCCGAGATGGCGCGTTTATGTCTTCTCGTTCTGAATTCGTTCAATTTCATCCAGCGCTTTTTTCGCCCGGAATACAGCCCGGAGATAGGCGATCTGGCTCTCCCACGCCGATCGGGGTAGGATGGCGGGGATAGGGTTCGGGTTCTCGTTCATGGTTAGATTGTGGGGGTGAGTACGGGGGTTTTGTTTTGCCAGCTTTCTGGCCATTGGATCGCGTCGGCACTGAAGGCGAGGGGATCATTGGCTAGGGGAGAATGGAAGGGTTCTTCTACCAGCGCGAATTGACCGTTATCGAAGGGAATTCCCGCAGCGGGGCGATCGAGGTAGAATCTCTCTCGGATTCCCCGTTCCGCTTGTTTTAAGGCCCGGTGGTGACAGTAGGGGTTATTGCCTCGGCGATCGAAGAAAACATGAGCCGTCCAACTACAACCACCGCGGCAGAGTTCGGCGAACTCGCAGGTTTTACAGAATCCCCAGAGATGATCGGTTCCCTTCGGGGTTCCCGCACCGAGGTTGAAGCGCAGTTCTTCGGCCTCTTCGATAATCTGGCGTAGGGAGCGATCGCGGATATTGCCCCCAGTATAGGCCGCGGTGGGAAGGGAGGGACAGCCTTTGATCGCTCCGTCGGCCTCGATACCAAGTGCCGCCAGTCCAGCACTACACCCCTGCCAGAATGTCCACGCGTCCCCTCCCCGCAATAAACGTTCGTAGGGGCCGTAATAGCCGATATTGTTGCCCGGTTGTACGTCTACCCCCTCGCGTCGCGCTCGCTCGGTGACACGGGCGAGCATCGGGTATAGTTCTAGGAGTTCGTAAGGTTGCAGGAGAATCTCCGAATTATCGGCCGCGTTCCCCATCGGGACGGTTAACTGGATCTGCCAGGCAAATACGCCCGCATCGCGGATTTTTTCGTAGATTCGGGGAAATTCAGGGGCAGAAAGACGATTTATCTGGGTATTGCAACCGAAGGGAATACCGGCTTGTTTAAGGTGGCCCATGGTGCGGAAAGCCCATTGCCACGAACCTGGTTTCCCCCGCAGGCGATCGTGGGTAGCCTCTAATCCGTCCACGGAGACGGAGACGACTTTGATCCCCGCGTCTTTCATCTTTTGGGCGGTGTCGAGGGTGATGCCGTAGCCGCCGGTGGTGACACCGCAGATCATGCCCGCGTCGGTGATCGCCCGGGCGATATCGAGCCAGTCGGGACGGAGGAAGGCCTCTCCCCCGATCAGGGTAACTTCTTTGATGCCCACTTCGGCCAGTTGACGGACGAGATCGAGGGCTTCTTCAGTGGTAAGTTCGTGGCTACGGGTGTGGCCGGCGCGGGAACCGCAATGCTGACAGGCGAGGTTACATTTTAGGGTAATTTCCCACACGGCGTAGCTGATGCGACGGTATTCGGTCATTGGAATTATCCTCGATTTAGGCGTAGTAAGTACGACGGCCACCGCCACCGCTGGTCGAGCCATATACTTGTTGCATCCGTCCACCGATGATCGCTTTTAAGTCTTCTTCGGTTAAGTCTTTGAGTTCGTCATCGTTGGCGATTTCGTCCAAAACCTTTAAACGAAAATCGGGATCGGTTGCTAGTTTTTCGGTAAAATCCGGGGTGCGATCAAAAGACATGATTAGCTCCTTACTAGGTTTAATACTCGATAAAATTTATGAGTCGGTTGGAATTATAAATCCACGAGACGATCTGCCGGTAATCCGTACATCGGTCGAACGATTCCGTCACCTGGAATACGCCATTTAAGCTTGCGGTTGGGTGGCAGACCGTACATCGCGTGAAATAGAAAACCGCCGATAAATCCACCGGCGACCGCCGCTAAATCTTCCTCGCTTAAATCTGTAACTTCTTCATCGGGGCGATCGGACTCTAGAATTCGTGCGGTGTATTCCTCGAATTCCTGTGGTGTGAAATCGAACCCCGCAGCTTTGACGATCTCTCTGCATTCTTCTTTACTGTTCACCGATTGGATTCGGGAACGGAAGGATTGATCGGAGGCGACTTTTTGATAAAAAGCGTGAACTTGTTCGAGAGCCATAAGTTAACTCCTGTTAGAATTTGAGAGTGATGGGAGGATACGGTTGGTAGATAAGCTGTTCAGCATTTAAATTGCTTGTGGAGATGAGGCACTCTTGCAAGAGGCAACCCCCCCCCCCAACTCCCGCGACGGGGGAGATTCAGCTAATCTAACGATAGGCGGTTATAGCGGTTTTCACAGAAGTGAGTCCCGATTGAAACGCTGAAAAGCCTATCTATCAAGGAATTTACTATACCTTATTACTGGACTTTCCCCATACAGAAATACTAAAAAATTAACAAAACCCTATGGAGTTTCTCAGAAAAAATTGAAAAGACGCTACTGGGTACATTTTCCCTTTGAAAATGGCTGTACCGTTGACTGTATCTAGAGTAGAGCGATTCCGTAGAGTTGGCTGTATAGTGATCGCTAACCTGATTGTAACAGATGGTGTCATTAATCTCTAGAGTCAGCGATTCCCTCTGTAGCCATGTTTTTGAGGGTTTTCTGCCCGGAAACAAGCTATAATGGTCGAAGGGTCAAATTTGAAAAATTTTGCCTCAAACCCTGTCTGCGTAAGGATTTCAGGAGTTTGTACCCAGTAGTTTATTAGTATTACATTGCTTTAACTCAGGCTCTGTAAGACTTTTAGCCATAGCTAGTATATTTATACGGGGAAGTTCAGTTATTAGACTGAAAACCGCTATAAAATGGGTCCTTGCTTAATATTCGGGAGTGATGGGAGGATCGGTTGGTAGATAATTCCGAGGGTGATGGGCGGCCAAATTCTTATTCCCAGTGTTGTTGGTTTTGGCGGCGATATTATACCTATACCGCCTTGAATGTTGCGAGTCTCGATCGCGCGATTGATCGCAGTTTCAAGAGATTCTTGAAAAGAGTTCACCTGTAGATCGGAAATATGAATTTTAGCCATAGTAATTAGACTCCTATTTAATAGGGTTAAGATTCGGGTTCGGCAACCTTCACGAAAGTTTCGGAAGGATTATAGTTGTCAGTGACAACCTGCGGACAGCGCAGACAAGCGGCTTTTCCTTCCTGTAACCACCAGCGACAGTTTTGCCGGATTCGACAGGGGGGAAGGGTATCGGTTACTTCTGCGAGTCCCTGTGCCACCCGGTGCGCGAGGCGACAATCTTTCCCATCGAAATGAACGCATTCTTTTTCCGCGCAGGACGCGGCGAAGCGGAAGACTTCGGTGGGGGTGACGGGTTGAGCGAGTGCGAGAATTTCTGCGGTGACGGGTTGGATTTCCGGGAGATAGGCGACGCGGGGTTCCTCAACGGTTCCCGCTGCGATCCCGAAAATTACGCTATCCGGGGAATTTTCTCGCGCGCTAGGACATAAAGTGCGATCGGATTTCATGGTTAAAACTCCATTGGGCATATCCATCCGCAAGTTTTGATCCCGCCAATAACTTTACGCGCGTCGAGGGAACGTTCGATAGCGGCTTGAATTAATGGCGAACTTTCCATCTCAAGAGAAATCAGTGAGTTTTGTTGGCGATCGAGTTTCAGGTTGGCGATAAAAATTTTAGACATTGTAGCTTTCCCTATAGATTAACTATCAAAAATCAGCTTTGTTAAAACTGATTAATCGGATATCCATGCTCATCAACTCTTGGTAATCGTCCGTCCCTTGGCCAACCACTAACGCCACAATGTTGTGGACGACCTTGACCTACTCGACGAGCGCGATCAGCACGATTGATCGCACCTTTAATTAGAGATAATTGTTCGGGAGCAAGAGGCAGGGTAAGCGCATCTTAACAATCCTTGACAAAATGAACTTTATGTGAGTTGCTTGCCCAGAGGGCGATTCAGGAATATTTGAGGAGAATTTGCCCTCTCAATTGTTAAGCAAAAATCGACCAAATGGGTCGATTTCGTAACTATTCTGATTGACTGGTATCACTTGAAATGCTCACACAGCAAGCGGATCACAAAATTGGCCAATTGTCAATAGCGTTTGAGATGCTCTCACCCTGAGCGAGAGGCATTTCTGATGAGTCGGAATGGTCATACAGATCGAGAATGGATAAATTAGGCAGATTTTACATATACCCAACTCCCATCTTTTTGACAACGGTAAATACCATCCGCCTGTTTGACTGTGGAACCTTCGGAATAGGTCTGACTCGCATAGGTGCATGATGCGGCTCCACCTCTTACAGCTTTTTGTTCATCTTCAGATAGATCGACTAAAGACTCGTCTAAAATTAAAATGTTGGTCATTGGGATTATTCTCCTATTTTAGAAACTTTCTAGAGAATGAGTTAATCAACTAATTTAATCTACATCTTAGGCCTATAAAAAATATAAGTCAACCTCTCAATTCACCTTAGTTGAACATAAACAAGCTAATTTTGTTAGGATTTTACTCCTAGTCTAGCCCATCAAAAAATTATCGATACTGAAAAAGCCTCGATTTTCGTCATCACAAATTAAAGATAAATAAGTTATTTATGTTCAAAAATATTCAAATTTATATCATTGTGTACAAAAAACCAAATATAGCGTTTCTCGCATCTGTGCGGCACACTTAAACCTTTGCTGATTAAGCTGTTCAGGATCGGGAATGTACCTCTTGTGAATCAGAAATGCTATAAATGACTTAAATAAGTTATTTATTTGGTTCTTCGGTTTGTGTTATGCAATAGACGGGTTTATCAGAGATGAAACCCTTATATAGAAAGGCATTGAGCGATTTTTGTCAATTGTTTTTGATCTAGAG
>NZ_JADEXI010000358.1:0-4909 GCF_015207185.1 Microcystis sp. LEGE 08355
AATCAACACCCTGCATAATTAAAATTTTAGCGGCTAGGGATTCGGGATCGGTGGTGATAGCGAGTAATAGATGTTCAGGTGCGATCGCCTGTTCCCCTAATTGTCGAGCTTCCTGAAATGCTTGCTCGAACATCTTTTTCGCTTTCGGGGTAAAAGGGATATTAACGGGACTGTAACCGGTGCCGCGGCCGGTCATTCCTTCAATCACGCGGCGACTTTCGTGCAGGGTGACTTTTAAATCCTTGAGAATTAAGGCTGCGGTGGCGGTGGCTTCTCCTATCAATCCTAACAGTAAATGCTCCGTACCCACGACACTGTGACTGGTACGACGGGCTTCTTCTTGGGCGAACATCACCGCTTTGATAGCTTTCTGGTTAAAGTATTCAAACATGATCGACGGCTTCCTGGCTACTGGGCTTTACCTGTTACTGTAACGTTTTCTTTACATTAGCCGGAAGGGGGATATCCGTATCAGTAGGGTGGGTTAGGGGACAGGAGTGCGGAGTAGGGGCAATTCATGAATTGCCCCTACTAGCGGGCGCATCGCACGGGTCATCTTTTACATCAGCCGAGGGGCGGCTTCTGTGGTAGGCCGCCAATTGCGAATCGAGTTGCTCTGATGAGCTTCTGGTATTGCATTATGAACTGGAGGCGGCGTGAATTCTGCTTAAGGGAAAACGCTATGGCTCAAGTAGCGGTTAGCGGAATTTTGAACCCTATTACCGAATCTTACACACCGCGCCACAATCCCTCACGGAAGGCGATCGGTCGCCTGAGAAGCAGTAAAACAGGGGAAAATACCTGAGACTCTTTCCCCTATGAATCCCTAAGCTAGGGAGAAGAATATAAAGATTTATTAAATTGTAGCTTAGGATACAGTTGTTGGGGGGGGAGTGTGTACCTTTGTTGGAAAGTCGTCTTTGGGGTTGGGTTGCGCTGTCGCTTAACCAAACCTACAAAGGCTAATTTTGCTTACAACTTAAATCTATACAGCAGTAGATTCTATGGCAAGTGATTATCAAATTGAGGTTACAGTAATTCAAGATAGTCAGGTGAGAAAAATACATTCACTTTTGACTCTTTCCTGTGTTGCTACAACGGCAATTCTGCTCCTATTGTTCGATGGAAAAACCCATGCAGGCCAGTGTCTGCGCCCAGGTGCGCGATCAAGGATACACCAAGAAATGACTACGATACGAGTGCAAATTGATGGACTTGTAAGGAGAGTTTATAACCTGCGAAAAGATCTTAATGAAGCTCAGAGAGTAGCCAGTAAAACTTTTCTTTTTTCATTTGAATCTACCTTAGCAGTTACTTTAGCACAATTTGTAACTATCCCGAAATTAAACGCAGAAATAGAATATGGTCAGAATCTGATTGATCAGCACTGGAAGCATTGGAATAGGTATAATGACTATTTAAAACTTCCTGATTGTGAGCAATCTCCTCCTACTCCTCCTCCTGTTCATGATCGAACACCCCCTCGTCCCCGAACTCCTACTCCTTCTTGTGTCCATTTCGGGATACCCAATGATGAATCTGTACCCCACCCATGTCAGAATCTTACGGGTGCAGAACAATAAAAAGTTCAGGTATATACCCCAAAATAGTCCTACTGTTCAGTAATTTTACTTTCAGCGAGAATTTCTTGGAGGACGGGGGATAAATTGCTAGTTAAACGGCCGGCTCGAATAAATTCAGCGTAGGTATCAGCTTCGATATCTAGGAGGGTTTCCCGAAGTTGTTCCATTGTTAATAGTTGTAATTGGGGATAACTATCGTTGAGAGATTGAATTTCCGCTTCTACGGTCTTTAACTTTTCTTTGACAAGATGCTGCTCATAACTAAAAAATTCGGGGGCAACATCGGGAGATTTATCTAACTTAGAAAGATAGTCTAAAACTCTTTTTAAAGCTACCCGTCGGGCTAAAAGTTCTGCATAGTTTTCTCGAATTGGTTGATCACCGATCAAGTCTAATCTCGATAGGAAAGTTTGAATAGTTAATCCCTGAACCAAAAGGGTAAAGAGAACAACTCCGAAGACGATATCGATGATATCCTGACGATTGGGAAAAATAACCGGCACACTTAAAGCTAGGGCAATAGAAACGGAACCGCGCAAACCTCCCCACCATAAAACCGTTTTTTCCCGCCAATTAATTTTAGTTTCCATCAAGGCATTACTAACAGTTGCCAAAGCAAAGGTAGCCAGAAAACGGGCCGCCACCACGGCGGCGATCGTGATAAAAATTAAATTGAGATTATCGGCTAAACTGGAGAGACGGATCTGATCGCCGATGAGGAGAAAAACGATCGAATTGACAAAAAAAGCGAGAAACTCCCAGAATTCCGTGACTAATAGCCTGGTACGGGGACTCATACTGATTCTAGAGCCAAAATTACCTAAAATAATCCCCGTAGTCACCACTCCGATTACCCCCGAACCCCCGAACTCCTCGGTTAATAAATAAGCACCGTAGGCGGACACAAGAGTTAAAGACTGTTCCACTAGGGGTAAATCGAGACGTTGAGTCAGATAGGAAATACCAAAACCCACTAAACAACCCACTGCCACCCCGATACCGATAAAAGCGGCAATCCGGCTAATAGTTGTCTCTAAGGATAGACCACTAGCACCGAGGGGAATTTCCACCAAAAGAGCGAAAGCGACCACAGCGACCCCATCATTAAATAAGCTTTCCCCTTCCAAAAGCACGGTGAGCTTTTTACTGGCCCCTAATTCGCGAAAAAGAGCGACAACAGCGACGGGATCCGTAGAAGAAAGGCTCGCACCCACTAATAATGCCGTAAATAGGGGTAAATTGGTCAATTCATCTAGGGTAAAACCAACCCCGAAAATCGAGATAATTACGCCGACAATAGCGAAAAGACTGACGGGAATCCAATTATCCTTCAGATCTCGCCAGCGGGTATTCCAAGCGGCTTCAAATAGCAAAGGGGGCAGAAAAATTTCTAGAATCAGTTCGGGGGATAGGTTTACCAGACGGATATCGATGAAGGCTAAACCCAAACCGACTATCACTAACAATAGGGTGTAAGGAATTTGGCGAAACCAGCTAAAAATCCTCGAAACCGTGGCCACACTCAGGGAAACGGACAAAACAATTAGAAATTGTTCTAAATTTTGCTTAATGACTTCATCGGTAGCGGATTCTAAACTCATTGGGTGGGAGGCAATCGGTGAGCGGACGTGCAAGAAAAGAACAATCTAAATTATTATTACACTTTAGAACCAGTGATTTTTTCTCCTAAACCCAAGTTTTTCTGCTGGCAATTCCTTATTATCTATGTCCTTGACTATGCCTCAGTCTGCCGAGTCCTCCACGGGTGAGGATTTACCCCTAGCTATCTCACCCAGTAACGAGCAGTTAGAGAGTATTAATAGCTATTTAAACCTGATTTTGGTTGCTTTAGTCTCTCTAGCTAATTTAGACTCCGAGTCTATCACCCAAGCAGCCCAAGAATTAGCCTTAGATCTGGATACAAGCGATCGCCTAGTTGCCCACCACTGGCAACCCCAGTCAAACCTCTCCCTAGCGGACATCCGTTCTCTAGTTCTCCTCCTCTGTCATCTAGCCCAAAAAAAGCAAGAGTTAATCCGTCGCGCCGTAATTCTCTTGGAACAAGTGGGAACTCAAGGACAAGAACCGGTCAAAACCACGCTTTTAGGCAATTATATCGCTAATTTTCGCTTAAAATACCCAGAAATATCGGAAAATAATCTCATTGATTCTAGCCTAACTTCCCTAGCTTGGAAATTATTAATCGATTTATTGTTCTACAGCAGTCCCCGCAGTCATCTCCTTCTTTGGCACACCCTTTTGGCAAGTCAAAAATAAAAAGCCTATCAGTTATCAGTTATCAGTTATCAGTTATCAGATGTAAGTTTTCAGATGTAAGTTTTCAGATGTAAGTTTTCAGTTCACTGTTTACTGTTTACTGGACGGCTACGCCGTGCCTTTGGCAACACTGAAAAAAAAGCTTCCCAGTTCATAATTCATAATTCATAATTCATAATTCATAATTCATAATTTATAAGTACCTAAGCAAAATTAATTACACATATCTAACCACCTCTTGCCTCTTGCCTCTTGCCTCTTGCCTCTTGCCTATCTTCACTAGGAAATTAATTTTGCACGACTACTTAATTTATAATTCCCACCGATAACTAAAAATGAGTAATCTAATTCGCAAATATACACCCCCCACCTGTACCCTAGAAATTTGGGGAAATAGTTCGCCCCTAGCGGTTTGGCTAGGTAAAAATGTCTTAAACGATGCTCACTTTCAATTGCGCTTTGATGATCCTAGATTGAGTGAGGAAAAGCAGGTGACGATCAAAGGCGATCGCACACAATTACAACTACTAGGGGAAATTGTCGCTAATTATGTGCAGAATTTACTCTCTAGTCCTGTTTCTACCCTCTCTTTCGTGGCTAGTGGTTCCCCCGAAAGTCATCTCCCCTCCTTACCCTCTCTCCGTTGTCAGGGACTTCTCCAGCATCAATTATTTTTAGGTTCCTTGCTAACCGATAGGGATAAACAGGAGATTGAATTAACCACATCGCAATTATTCGACCTAGCCAATGCTTTAGGGGAATATAACCATGAAAGTCCCCTAATACCCCCACTAATTCGCCAGAAAAATCGAAAAAATGCCCTGATCTGGACGGGATTAATCGCCTCAGCCCTAATAACTATCGGGGGAATAGCGATCGCATTTTATCAACAGCAAGAATTGGCCAACAATGATTTAACCATCGATCCCAATAGCACCAAGATTCCCCAACCCTTGCCAACTCTGCCTTTACCCCCCACGGGAACAGCCGCCCCCAACACGCAGTTACCGGCACATTTGGGCCATAAAACCCGTTTACCGCCACCGCCA
>NZ_JADEXI010000359.1:0-4887 GCF_015207185.1 Microcystis sp. LEGE 08355
AAACGTAATCTTGGCACAGGCGATCAATCGTATTAGCCATTTCTCCATAGATGCGTTCCACCCAATTATCGCCCGTTTGCCGGTCTAATTGACGCAGATATTCCAGACCGTTTTCGCTGGTGCTACTGTCAAAAATTTGCTGGAGATGGGGGGTAGCTAAACCCATTTTAGCGGCGTAGGCGGTAAGAATTTCCCGACGACCATCGGCGAGATGATGGTGAGTCTGAAAGATTCCCCCGGCAAGTTTAATTAATTTACCGTGATAACCAAACAAAAGAATTTCAGAGATTCCCTGTAATTGTGCCTCTAATAACATCGGCCCGATCCAATTGGCTGTTTTTACCAAAATATCAGGATTAATACCCATTTGAGGGGCTAAATCTAAGCCATTTTCCCCGATACAAAACACCAAGCGATCAAAACGACGGGATAAATTTTTTAATTGCTCGCGAAAGATTTCCAACTGTCCGGGAGCGCTGAGGGGTTGGGAAATGCCAGTGGTACCCAACAAAGATAACCCCTCTACCACGCCAAAAGCGGCGTTAGAAGTCCTTGTGGCCAGTTTTTTGCCTTCTGGAAGGATAATCGTTACTTTGATGCTTTCTTGGGGCAGTAACAGGGGTCTGAGGTTTTCTTGCAGCAGACGCTGGGCATAACTATAGATAGCTGATTTTCCGCCATTATCAACCTGTAGGCCGATTCCTTGACCGCCTTGAATCTCTATCTCTTGATTACCTGTTTTTCTTTCTACTAACGCCCATATAGGGGTATTTCTAGTTAAATCTAAATTGTCTCCCGGATCGCTGCGGGTGATGGCTAGGGCAGCATCGGGGTTCAGTCGGGCAACTTGTTCGATGGCAATTGTAACGGTTTCTGGCGGTTCTAAAAGATTAAAAGTAACGGAATTTAGCTCATTTTCGCCGTGGAGATGCTGGAGAGAAGCGATCGCACTGGCACAGGCAAAAACCGGCAAAGTGTAACCCGAACGGGGTGGGGAGATAGACATAAATAGGGTTGATAGCCAATCAAATTAGCCGTAATCTGATTATAGAACTAGGGGGCAACTGCTGCTATTTTTGATGATTCTTTGACATCCTCACCACGCTATCTTTTTAAGGATAGTGGCTGAATGGGTTTGATACTTGACCAAAAAAATGCCTAATCGCTTAGGTCTTACCTCCATGTTGTCAACTGATTTTAATTATTTTCATTAGCAATAATTTGCTGAATTTGTTGTTTTAATTTAGGTAAATTATCTTTAATAACTCCCCAAGCTTCATCTACATTGATTCCCGTGTAGCTATGGATTAAAATATCTCGAAACCCTGCAATTTTACGCCAAGTAATTTCAGGATATTTTTTTCTGATCTCAGGAGAGAGTTGTTTAACAGCTTCTCCAATGACTTCAAAACAGCGAATCACAGCATCTTGAATTAATAAAGATTGATAGAATCTGTCTTTTCCCTCCTGTGTATAAGATTCGATTCGTTCAATTCTATCTAAAATATCACCTAAATAAATCAAGTCATCCTTCATAAAGGAATCACCTCTTTCATGATTCTTTCCCGAAAACAATCTCGTAAACTGTTAATAGTAGCCACATCAACCTTGCATCCTAAATAATCTTCTAAGTCTTGAATTAAACCAATTCTATCTAATAAGTTGCGCCCTTGTTCCATTTCTACTAAAAAGTCAATATCACTGTCATTGCTGTCTTCTCCTCTGGCAACTGATCCAAATATTAGAATATTAAATGCTCCATGCTTTCGAGCAATTTTTATAATATTCTCTCGTTTTTCTTGAAGAAGTTGATAGCGTTTCATTTTCAGACTTTCCCGAATCACTCAATAATTTTTTGGGCAAGCAATATTAATTTTTCCTACAATAATTATAGCATTTTACCCGTACATAACCAATATAAGGGTTCAATTAGGCCAAAAGGTTGCCATTCTTGAGGATTTCTAATCACGGACAATGTTCCCTCTTTACTTTTTGATTGAATAATTGAATTTGCTTCACAATATTTACCAAATACTCCGAAGGATGAAGTGGTAAAATATTCAACTTTTCCCTTGTCCTCCTGAGTCCAATTTTCTAGGATTGCATACATTTTAGGAAAGCGTCTTTGCACCAGACCACGAGGATAATCTCGATTAACCCAAAGTTCTGATAAATCACATTTCGTGACAGTAAAAGCGATACGACAACCTTGAGGGTTACGCTGTGTTAAATCTGTAGTAAATTTTTCTAAAGACTTAGCATATACCTCATCTTCTCGATGAGATGTTCCATCTATTGGTAAGAAATATCCACCTATATCACTAAATAAATCATCATAATATTCTGTGAAGCTATGAGATGATGAAAACTTTCTAATATCTCTCAAGAGACTATCTGGCATATCGTAGATATCAAATGAAACTTCTTCTGTATTTTTAGCCCAAAATAATCCTTTTATTTCCAGAGTAATAGTAAAACGATAGAAAGGATGATCGTAAAATTGTGTTACTTCTAACATCACTTGCTCTTTTAAAATGTTTTCTGCCTTATAACTCAATTTTCTTTCATACGGATTACTCGGTGTTACTTGACAAGATAAAACCTTTTTAGATTTTACCTGATGTTTTTGATGATAAGCTAAAGTCGCAAGATAAGTGCTTAATCCTGCTGCAGAAGAACCTATACCTATGATAATAGTCATAACATTACCTCAGAGAAATAGTGTGTTTAAAAAGGTTGAACAACTAGACGATTAACCCCACCTACAAACCCATCAAAGACCAATTCAAGAAAAAGAAACTTAGCTCACATTGAGCAATTAATGGCGGTGGGAGCCTCACTTTCTTGGCCGAGTAAAAGGCAGTATAACTGAACTTCCCCGTTGACAAAAGGCCATAACATCTGCTGTAGGAGGGATTAAGAGTATTCAAGCAAATCGTCCCCAAGTCCTTCAATAAAGTCCGAAAACTAGGTCCGGGAAAGTTCTCTTAATTCCTTTTGGACATAATCTTAGGTTTTATGGCTAGGATTGTCTCTTGTCTTTTTTCTCCTCCTGTCTCCTCATCTAAGGGAAGATTGTTGATTTTTACAGGAGTTCTATTAATCTTTCAGCAATTGTAAGCGATAACGATACAAAGCCACAGGACGATTCGGCGCTTGGAAATAATCAGGAGATTGGGGGGAAAGATAAATGGCTGTCACCTGATCGCCTAGAATTTTATTAGGAGATAATAACTGATAGGCGGTGGTGGTTTCCACCTCATTAAGATAAGTATTGGTTTCTCCCCGGAAAATTTGTTGACTAATTTCTGTGGCAATAAATTGATTTCGGCTAGGAGTTTCGCTATTTCTGGCAATTACCGTGGAAATTAGTTGATGAGCGCCCCGTAAAAAGGTAATCTGACGATTGGGATTATTGGGGTCAGTTTTTACCGATAATACCGATTGATTACCTAAATAGGCGCGACTAATTGCTAAACCATTAAAGGATCGATCGGCCACAATTGATGGTTTACTGATAATGGTGGATAAAAAGGCAGCATTTATCGGTCTGGACATAGCTTTCTCAATGAATCTCACTGGAAACTCGATCGATTGTTCTAGGTAACGACGATTACTTTCAAAACCAGGTGTGATAATCTGGGGAGCAAGAGGAGCGGTTAAATCGATTAGGGTACTGGTGACAGTCCAATTGCCTACCATCCAATCGGGATAAACTAAATCTCCACTGGCAAAACTAACCACTGGTTTAGTCATCCAGCGAGGATAATTAGTTAAGCGATCGCTTAAATTTCCTGCCATAGACAATTTTAAATGGTTACTACAGCCTAGAATCAATACTAACAAGAACAAAATTATCCTTTGCATGGGTAAAAATATTTTTTAAGTAATATTCTTTAATTATGAACGATTTGATCAACTCCCAAGCCGTTAATCTCGATTCGGCAGTAATTTCCATCGCACCCACTGGTTTTAAATCGGGTTTTATTGGTATTATTGGTCGTCCTAATGTGGGCAAATCCACCCTGATGAATCAATTAGTGGGACAAAAAATCGCCATTACTTCCCCCATCGCTCAAACTACCCGCAACCGTTTGCGCGGCATTGTCACCAGCGAGCACTCCCAGATGATTTTTGTCGATACCCCCGGGATTCACAAGCCCCATCACGAATTGGGCAAAGTTTTAGTTAAAAATGCTGAAAAAGCCATAAATTCTGTAGATTTAGTTTTATTTGTTGTCGATAGTAGTAATTTTTTGGGTGGTGGCGATCGCTATATTGCCGATTTACTGACTAAAAACCAAACTCCCACGATTTTAGGGCTAAATAAAGCCGATCAGCAACCGGAAGACCCGGAGCCTATCGACGATAGTTATCGCACCTTAGCGGCGGAAAATAACTGGCCTCTGCTCAAGTTTTCGGCACTGGAGGGGACGGGAATCGAAGAACTGCAAAATCTGTTAACTGATTCCCTCGAAGTCGGTCCCTATTACTATCCCCCCGATTTAGTCACCGATCAACCGGAAAGGTTTATTATGGGCGAATTAATCCGTGAACAGATTTTACTGCAAACCCGTCAGGAAATTCCCCATTCTGTGGCGGTGGTGATTGAACGCGTCGAGGAAACTCCCGATTTAACCAAGGTTTTTGCCGCCATTAACGTGGAACGAGCTTCCCAAAAAGGGATCGTCATCGGTAAAAATGGCAGTATGTTAAAAGCGATCGGCTCTTCCGCTCGATCGGCTATTCAAAAGTTAATCGCCGGGGAGGTATATTTAAAATTATTTGTGAAGGTAGAACCAAAATGGCGACAATCTCGCTCACTTTTAGCAGAATTTGGCTATCGCACCGAGGAGTGAATTGGGGTGTGGGGTGTAGGGTGTAGGG
>NZ_JADEXI010000360.1:0-4885 GCF_015207185.1 Microcystis sp. LEGE 08355
ACTGATAACTGATAACTGATAACTGATAACTGATAACTGATAACTGATAACTGATAACTGATAACTGATAACTGATAACTGATAACTGATAACTGATAACTGATAACTGATAACTGATAACTGATTAGGTTTTTGTCCTGAGACTTTGGGCGCTTAGATAAAGTTGCGTCCATTCTTTGACCACTTGCGTGCGTTTAAAGTTTAATTCGCCGGCGATTTCCTCAAGGGTTTTACCCGCTTTTAAGCCATCGATAACGCTTTTACCCGTGGGAGAAAGGGCAGCATAGTAACTTTGCCATTGACTGAGAGTTAAGCCAAAATTATGCTCTTTCGGGCTGATTTGTAACCATTCAGCTATTAATTCTGTCCCTTCCTTGAGGGCAAAAACCTTAATCGCATGATAGCCAACTTTTTCCCGGAGACGATAAATCCGTTCGACGGGAATATTCATCGCTTTGGCGATCGCATCTTGGTTTTCGCCCCCTAGATAGAGGTTAAACCAAGTCACCGCCTCCGGACTAACATTTTCCTCTAGATACCTAGCAAAACTCTCTTGAACTTTTGCCCGTTGAATTTGCGCTTCTTGGGAAGTGCGTTCATCCTCGTAGATAGCGATCGCATTTTGCTCCAGTAAACTTAAGTTATTTTCCCCCTCATCGCCACTAATTTCATCGGAGAGAATCCGGATTATTTCTTGCTTCGGCACATTAGTGATACCGCTTCTCGATTGACGACGGAGATAATTAACAAAACGATAGGCTAACAGGGGTTGATTGCGGATCGGACGCAGAGCATATTCCTCCAAGGTGGCTAACAGCAGCTGATCGCGAGTAGCTTGATCGTTGCTACAACGAGCGATCCATGCTAACTGGGATTGCAGATAGCGATCGCTATTTAACATTTCTTGAATAACTTCCTGCAAGACATCGGCCACCGCTTGCCGACGATCGCGACTTAAGGAAACCCAAGTGCGAATTTTTTGCCGGAGAGTGACACAAGCACCGAGACGATCGATCAGGTTACGATAGGCACGGGTGGGACTAACCTTGAGATAGCGTTGCTGTAAAATTTGCCAAAGATAGACTAATCCCCGTTTAGCGATTTCTAAATCTCTCTCGTCTAAAGTTTCCCAACGTTGGCTATCTTCACCGAGTAACCAATTGATAATGGTATCCCGTTGGCGATCGGTTAAGGAGTCATCTGTTTGAGAGAGGATATCTTGCCATTGTTGCCTTAACTCGTCGATTATTGTCGTCATCGAAAAATTGAGTTCCAAACCCCGTCTTTTGAGGACGGCTTTAGTTTGAATATTAGCGCATTTACACGATATATGCTAGAACCTGAGCCATGGAGAAAGCCTATCGCTACCGATTTTACCCAACACCCGAACAAGATAGGACTCTAGGCAGAAGAGAAATAGGAATTGTGCGGAAAGTGCGCTCGCATCGCTTCCTAGGGTGTGTTCCCTGAAAACATGACAATTTCAAGGTTAACCAATATTTGGGAATGCACCACCCCTACCATTTATAATTCGGGAACATTTTCCTGTTCATAATTTTCTATTAATATTCCCAAAATTTCCATTAAAGAAGCAAGAGGATGATTTTCATTTTCTCCTATTTCATCTATCAAATTATCTAACATAATTACTAATTGTTCATATTCTGATTCGTTGCGAGGGATAAAGAGTATTTGCTTTAAGTTTGTCCAGGCTGGCCGTGTTTTCTCTAGATCTATCGTCGGCATTTTTTCACTCCTTCCATTTGTTTTTGTCCTATTCAGCATGAGTTAAAACTTCTCGAATATAAATTTTTTGTCGCTTGTAATGAATCGCCGCTATGAGTCTAATCTTATTTCCACCTTGGAACCCCCTAAGCTACATCTACATACTCACAGATCGACACTGATTCAGGAACAGTTAATCCATCTTCTTTTAAGCCTTCCAAATGAAAAATTATTGCCTCAGCAATTAATTGTTTAACTTCTTCTAATGTTTCTGCAACCGCAACACATCCGGGAAGATCGGGAACATAAGCACCGTAGCTATTTTCTCCTTTTTCAATAACAACTGCATATCGCATTATATTTTGTCCTCCTCAATTTGAGCTTGTCGCCATATATTTTTAAGAGTCCCAATAGGAACATCAACGCTGGATTTCCCCGATACCGTTACCGTACCAGATTTTGAGGGATGTTTATACTGCCTATGACTTCCTCGTGTTCTAGCAAGATACCAGCCATCCGCTTCTAACACTTTAATCACTTGTTTGACTTTCATGATTCTGGATTTTAACACAATCACATCGCCTCGCAGTGCCGTGTCCTCGTAGTTTGGGTTGAGCGAAAACGTATCAATTCGATTGTCTAAGCGAAACCCAACACCCCGAAGGGTCACTCCCGGTTAGGTTTCCTTACGTCAACCCAACCTGTAATTGAGGGGGGTACTTTATTCATGACTACAATGACCAACAAAGCAAAGGTTTGAGCTATCACCACTACAATCAAATCACTACTCACCCGCAGCAGACAAAGCCATAAATCCCGAAAATATTCCCGTTAATTAGCTTTAACTTTCTGCCCGATTGTATCGGCAGTGGTAGTAGAAACCATGGCCGCCATAACTTGTTCAGGGGAAACCGTAAAAGGTAAACGATGAATGTCCGAATTAGGCTGACAGGCAATTGCGGCCGCGTGGCGCAATTGGGCAAGGGAAACATCTTTTAATCCTAAATCCTCTAGGGATTTCGGTAAACCAATTTGTTCATAAAACTGGATTAGTTGCCCCCGGGCCGATACTGCTAATTGATTACCCAAAACTATTTCCTCTAGACGCAATTGGGCGAGAATTCCGTAGGCGACTTTTTCCCCGTGCAGGGCATGATGGCAAGCGGGAATATGGGTTAAACCATTATGAATCGCATGGGCGGCCACGGTGCGACAATTAGCGCCCCCTAAACCACCAATTACTCCGGCTAATAAAACGGTGGCATCTACCACCTGTTTCCAGTCCTCCCCGCCGATATTTTCCAGGGCTGCCGGGGATTTTTGGAAAAGAATATCCCGCAAAACCCGGGCCTGTTGGACAGCGGCAATAATCAGGGTTTCTGTGCAATGACCGCTACTGACGGAGGCTTCGTACCATTTAGCGATCGCATCGCCAATACCAGCGATTAAGGTTCTTTTCGGGGCAGTTTGGATAATACCGTAATCGAGAATTAATAAATCCGGACAACGGGCTAGGGACAGATCGTAGAGAAACGCCCCTGCGTCAGAATAAACGTTAGATAGGGCTGTCCAAGCGGCACAGGTAGCGGCGGAGGTGGGAATCGTGGCGATCGGCAAATGGCACTGATGGGCGAGTAATTTGGCCGTATCGAGGGCCTTGCCGCCACCCACACCGATGATAAAATCTGCCTCATGACTCTTGACAGATGCCTTTAAATATGCTAAGGAATTTTCCGAACAATCGGGGGCGTAACTGTGATAGCTAGGAGTGAGATTTTTCAGGGGAGATGACAAAAAAGCTAAATTGCGATCGCCGCCCACCACCAGGGGACGTTTACCCAAATCCGCTAACTTGCCGGTGGATTCTTCTAGGGCATTGTCACCCCGAATCACTTGTGCGGGGGCGATTAACAGGGGCAAAACAGCGACAGCATGGGACATTTTTTGACAACCTCTCAGGATTATTGGCTAAGTTTAGCGAAACTTTCGGGAAAAAGCTGTAGTTCAGGTGTATTATCACCCGGGGCGGAGAAGGATTTTTTAATCTGTCCTAAGTACAAAGGAGCAGATAAACCGGGCTGAGGGTGAACCAGAGTGCGAGCGCTAATGATAAATTGATTATTACCGCCAGCACCGGCGCGACCAGAGGAAAACAGGTCACTAGCGGCTTGTTTTAGGGTTGCTTCCACCTGCTCGGCAGTAACAGTATTGGGCAGGGAGATAACAGCTTGATTAGCTCCGTTATCATAGACAAGGGAGAATCTCACCGCTCCCGGAATTTCGGTACGAGTAAATAATCCTAACCCAAGACCGAAAATTCCGACCGTCAACACAGCCATAAAGCTAGTGACACCGACGAGACGAAAGCGGATTCCCCAACCGACGAGAAAAGCGATAATCGTGAGTACCAAAAAAACCAGCGTGGCAATACCAGACCATTGGATGTATTTGGCAAAGTTCAGGGGAATGTCCATATTTTCTATAATAATGATTCTATGAAAACGGTTAGCATAAACCATTGTACCTATCCTGTGGTCGAAACTTTCCATTCTGTCCAGGGCGAGGGCTTTTGGACGGGAAGCAATGCTTTTTTCCTCCGTTTGGGAGGTTGCGATGTCTATTGCCCTTGGTGCGACCAAAAAGAGTCTTGGAATGCCCACCGTTATCCACAACAATCGCTGCGGGAATTGGTTGAGATGGCAAAAGGGGCTAACCCCGCTATGGTGGTCATTACCGGGGGTGAACCTTTAATGCACAATCTTGATCCTTTGACCAAGGAATTAAAAAATCAGGGTTTACGGGTGCATTTAGAAACTTCTGGCGCTCATCCTTTTACTGGGGTTTTCGATTGGGTGACTTTTTCTCCTAAAACTTATAAAATACCCGATCCTAGTATTTATGCACGGGTGAATGAGTTAAAAATTGTTGTGGCTAATCCAGAGGATTTAGAATGGGCAGCTATGCAGGAAAGCAAGTTATCGCCAGGGGTGATTAAATATCTGCAACCCGAATGGAATAGGGTAGAAAGCAAAGAGTTAGTCTTTAATTATGTTCTCCGGCATCCCCAATGGCGCCTCAGTCTCCAAACCCATAAGTTTTTAGGAGTCCGCTAGTCAGTTATCAGTTATCAGTTATCAGTTATCAGTTATCAGTTATCAGT
>NZ_JADEXI010000361.1:0-4849 GCF_015207185.1 Microcystis sp. LEGE 08355
GGGGAAGTGGGGAAATTGAACTAAAACCCCAAAACCCCAAAACCTAAAACCTATCTCCCGACTCCTGACTCCTATCTCCTGACTCCCCAAAACGAAAACTTCGTATCTCACCATTAAGATAACTACTTTATTATGTTTGAAAATAGCTCTAGGGAAGTTAATGTTCTCCCCATGGACGAACATAATCAAAAATTAGTTAATCATGTTCATCCTGCCGATTGGGTCAATCCACAACCCCAAGATTGTTATGATTTAGTCGTCATTGGTGCGGGTACTGCGGGTTTAGTCGTAGCGGCGGGAGCGGCGGGTTTAGATATAGGTTTAAAAGTGGCTTTAGTGGAAAAACACCTCATGGGGGGAGATTGCCTCAATTTCGGTTGTGTTCCTTCCAAATGTCTGATTCGTTCCTCTAGAATTATCGGGGAAATTGAGAAAGCCAAAAAATTAGGAATTAATATTGGGGATACTAGGGTAGATTTTGCCAGAGTCATGACCAGAATGCGGCAAATTCGCGCCGATATTAGCCATAATGATTCGGTGCAACGTTTCCAAAAACTAGGTATCGATGTCTTCTTGGGTAGCGCTCGTTTTTTAGGACAAAATGCTGTGGAAGTGACGGGAAAAACCCTCGATTATAAAAAAGCTGTCATTGCCACTGGTGCTGGGGCCTTTCATCCCGATATCCCCGGACTAAAAGAGGCGGGATTTTATACCAATGAAACAATTTTTTCCCTAACAGAATTGCCTCCCCGATTAGCTGTTATCGGTGGCGGGCCGATTGGTTGTGAATTAGCCCAAGCTTTTCAAAGGTTAGGCGCACAGGTGATTTTATTTCATAATCATTCCCATCTTTTGAATAAAGAAGACCAAGAAGCGGCCGAAATTATTGAGAATACTTTCCTGCGGGAAGGAATGCAATTAATTCTCTCTTGCCAAATTGAACGGGTGACAAAAAATGAGCGGGGTAAAACCATTGAATATACTAGCAACGGTCAAGGAGCAACTATCACCGTTGACGAGATTTTAGTCGGTGCTGGCCGGGAGCCTAATGTGTCAGGATTAAATTTAGAAGCGGTAGCCGTGGAATACGATACTCGTCGGGGAGTTAAAGTCAATGATTATCTGCAAACTACTAACCCGAAAATTTATGCGGCCGGTGATATCTGTATGGATTGGAAATTTACCCATGCCGCCGATGCAGCCGCCCGTATTGTGATTAAAAATACCCTTTTTTCTCCCTTCGGTTTCGGACGCGATAAGCTCAGTAATTTAGTTATGCCTTGGGTCACTTATACCGACCCAGAAATCGCCCGGGTGGGTATGGATGAAACCCAAGCACAGACCCGGGGATTGGTCACTAATACTATTAAAATTCCTTTGAGTATAGTCGATCGAGCTATCACTGATGGCGAAACAGCAGGTTTTCTAAAAATTATTCACAAACAAGGTTCCGACCAAATTTTAGGAGCCACTATCGTCGCCGCTCACGCCGGTGAGATGATTTCCGAAATTACCACCGCTATGGTTGCCAAAATCGGATTGAGTAAACTCTCTACTGTTATTCATCCCTATCCCACCCAAGCGGAAGCGATTAAAAAGGCCGCCGATGCCTATCGTCGAACTCTCTTGACTCCTAATAGTCAAAAACTCTTGGAATTGTTGACTAAATTATCCCGTTAAAATCAATGATTGCCACTGGAGAACTGCGGCAGAACTTTGAACAATTCTGGCGGGAAGCAGCCGCGCAGTTGGGAAACGCCCAATCCCTCACCGAACGGGGGTCGGGGAAATGGCAGGAGTACCAGTTGGAGAAATACCAACCCCTGACGCAGCTCTGCCCTTTTTAGAATACAAGTAAACGGTGAAAACCTTCTTGCTCAAAATGGCGATCGGTGGTTAATGCTTCATTAATATTGAACTGACGCATCAATAAAAAGCTAACTGCATCACATAAGGAATAAGTCTTATCTTGCCGTGCCATCAATAGTTTGACCGCAGCACGATGTAAAGGCTCATCTATCCAAACTGTCTCGATATCTGGATTTTCTAGCAAATCGGTGATAAATTCTAGGGTAGCTAAACGCGGGTAATGGCGAACTTGAGCTAGAGCAACTAACTCTGCTAAAACGTAACTGTGGGTGATGCTTTTACCTGCACTATCTAACAATTGGACAGCTTCTTCATGTCCTGGTTGATCACGATAGACATAGCAAAGTAACCCAGAAGTATCGAGGAGTATCACCGATTTCATGTCTACTCATGAGTATCTCCATACTCTCTTCCTAAGTCAGCATCAATGCTTTCATTATCTGCTCCTGTCGGATAGCCGCTAATTGAGCCAGCGTGCGCTCGAAAGCGTTGACGTGCTGCTTCTTTTTCGGCTTCCGTGCGTTGGTCTTTAGCTTTTGTTAAGCGATACTGTCGCTCAAGGGAAGTTGTTACTAATTCTGACAGGTCGATCCCTAATATTTTAGCTTGCTGTTGCAAGGCGGCATAAACTTCATCGCTCAATTCTAGGGTTAAGACTTGACTCATTTGGCTGTACCTTCGTTGTGGCTATTGATTAGATTAATTTCTTTTTTAACTCTTTGACCATTATAACCTCGGACATCAGCTTGTCTCTTCACAGTAGCACTGTAGGGTGGGTTAGCGACAGCGTAACCCACCGCATATTAAAAAATTGATGGTGCGTTACACGCGCGTTTTCGCACCCTACGGCGATGGCGATCGCACTGTCGGTTGGTAATTTCAATATAAGCAGCATCGTGGCGCACTTGATTCGTCCAGCCTGCTTTCAACACCCATGCGGGAAAGGAAGCTTTATTACGGGCGCTGTTACAGATTACGGCTTTTTAAGCCCTGTCTTCCCGACAGGGCTAGGAATTTTTTCAGCAGGCGAACTTGAAGCAGGTTAGGTTAAAATTAACTTATTCGGCTCTGATTTTGGATTGGGGAGTTATCTGCTCTCTTCCTACGAAAGGAAACGATTTGCCGAAACGGGATGCTCCCTAAAAATCAGAAAAAATTCGCTACACCAGTCTCAAGGAGGAAAGGATGTCTCAAGTCTCTATTCAATCAGATTTGGTCGAGGATAAAATTCAGTCTAGGCTCGTTATTCGTATCGCGTCAATTATTGATGATTTTATCAAGAATGAGAGCTTATTGGAAGATTTAAATAGAGATGAAATGGTTAAGTATTTTGTGAATTTACTGACCGAAAAATTTTCCTCTTCAGAATTAGAAACAATGCCCGATGAAAGTCTAGGTCGCAAAATCAGGCGAGTCTTAGGAGTGCAAGCAATGGCGGGACTGCTGAAGGATTTAACTCCAGAACAAATGGCAGAGTTTGAAGCAGTGATGGCAAGTTTTAGATAGAAATAGTAAATAGTCGTGGGTTATCTACTCGATACTAACATCGTCACAGCTATTCTCAAAGACAACCAAGTAGTCGTTGAGAGATTGAGTGCAGTAAGGCTACAAGGAAAGGATGTTTTCATAAGCTGTATTACTTATTTAGAAACTGAAGCTGGACTATTAGCAGTTAAGGCAACGAAGAAGTTAGCAAGATTTCAGAATTTGTGTCGCACTGATTTGAGATTATTGTTGTTAGATACAATGGAGATTGTTCATCAAGCCGCAGCAATTTCTGCTGATTTAAGGCTTAAGGGAACCCCCATACAAATGGCTGATATTCTCATTGCAGCAACAGCTATTAGCTATAATCTCATTGTCGTTTCTGACGACTCAGATATGCTGAGAGTTCAGGGATTAATCGTAGAAAATTGGCGGCGATGAGATAATTTGCTGGTGATGATCTGACCCATGTGGGAAAGAAAGCTTTATTACTAATATTTTAGCCTGCTGTTGCAAGGTGGCATAAACTTTATCGCTCAATTCTAGGGTTAAGACTTGACTCATTTGGCTGTACCTTCATTGTGGCTATTGATTAGATTAATTTCTTTTTTAACTCTTTGACCATTATAACCTCGGACATCAGCTTGTCTCTTCACAGTAGCACTGTAGGGTGGGTTAGCGACAGCGTAACCCACCGCATATTAAAAAATTGATGGTGCGTTACATTAACATTAACGCACACTACGAAAGCTTATAAGTCATCTTCCGATAATCGAGCTATTTTCATAATTGATTTTAAAGTTCCAATTTTTAAGTCCTGATTGCGGTGTACAGGAATAGATAGAATTTTATCTTCATCCTCCTTTTCATAAACATGGTGACTACTGGTAATTTTTTTGAGTATCCAACCTTTTTTTCGACAATTTTACAGAGTTTTTTCCCTGATATTGATTTCATACAGCAATTTCAATCACTTCTGACCTAGATTCAGGTTGTTTGCTTTCATTGGCAACTTCTAACCAGCCTTGTATGGCATCTTGGAGGTTATCGACAACTTCGTCCATACTATCTCCTTCTGTTATACAACCGGGCAGAGCGGGAACTTCAGCCCAGTAACCGCCTTCTTCGGCTGGATGAATAATAGCTTTGATTTTCATCAGGTTCAGAATTTTTGAAAACTTATCTCTTATTTTAATTTGACATCCTCACCGCCGTAAACGGACGGTGATTCCCAAACCTCACGATTTGGGTTTCTGCTTCTTTCCCGAAGGATTTTTCGCACCTGCCTTAACAGATTTACTCTGTTCTGGTCTTATGGTCGCTCTACAGACTGACACCGCAAGCCCTGCGGCCAAAATATTTTTACTAGCGTTAATATCTCGGTCATGGTGAGTCCCACAGTCTGGACAGTCCCATTCTCGAACATTTAACGGCATTTTTTCAGCAATATACCCGCAATTACTACATCTTTTAGAGCTAGGAAACCATCTATCTA
>NZ_JADEXI010000362.1:0-4846 GCF_015207185.1 Microcystis sp. LEGE 08355
CCGTGAGATTAGATATTGATAACGAACCCCAACCGGATGCCCTATTAAGAATTGACAAGGGAGGACAATCGACAATTAGTCAAGATGATTATGTAGAAGGAGCGCCGGAATTAATTGTCGAAATTGCTGCTTCTAGTGCTTCCTACGATGTTCATAAAAAATTAAATGTTTACCGTCGCAATCAAGTCCAAGAATACCTAGTCTGGCGGTTTTATGAACAAGAATTTGATTGGTTTCGGCTACAGGAAGGAGAATATATTAAACTAGAACCCGATAGTGATGGCATAATACGCTCCCAAATCTTCCCCGGTTTATGGCTAGATAAAAACGCTTTATTAATGGGCGACTTAGGAAAAGTTTTAGTGATTTTGCAGCGGGGGTTAGAAACAGCAGGACATCGAGATTTTGTCAATAAACTAACTGCCAATCACAGCTAGATTTTAAAATTAGACAATTATTCTTGATCCAGTGTCCTATAATTATAGAAAGAGTGAGCTAAGACGCATTTAAACCACCTATCCTTAGATTAGCCGAATTTTCCTCACCTCCCCTTGCCTCTTGCCTCATCTCAACCAGCAATTTAAATGCGCGGGCAGCTTATTTATGTCAAATCTAATCCTTTTCTGGCATCGTCGCGATTTACGTCTCTCGGATAATATTGGACTGAGTAAAGCTAGGGAGCGTAGTCCGAAAATTATCGGGGTTTTCTGCCTCGATCCTGCTATTTTAGAAGGGGATGATATCGCCCCGGCTAGAGTTGCCTATCTCCTCGGTTGTCTAGAGGAATTAGAAAAAAATTATCGCCAAAAAGGTAGTCAATTACTGATTATTCGCGGCAACCCCAGTCAAACACTCGTCAACTTAGCCGGCAATTTATCGGCAAAAGCAGTTTTTTTTAACCTCGATATCGAACCCTATGCGCGTCAACGGGATCAACAGGTAATTGCCGCTTTACAAACAAAAGGAATTGAAGTAGAAACCTTCTGGGATCAACTTCTCCACGCTCCAGGACAAGTCCTCACCCTCTCAAAAAGCCCCTACACCGTATATACTCCTTTTTGGAAAAATTGGAGCCAATTAGCCAAAGCCAGCCCCACAACCCTAGAAACCCTGCAAGGATTAGACGAAAATGAGGGGGAGAAACTCACAGAAACTATTAATTTACCAACCCTAGAAAATTTAGGTTTTACTTGGCAAAATCCCTTACCCCTCACCCCCGGAGAAAAAGCCGCTCTTAGCAGATTAGAAGAATTTTGTCAAGGGGTTATTAACAATTATCAAGAAGATCGTAACTTCCCCGCTTTTGATGGCACCTCGCGCTTGAGTGCCGCTTTAAAATTTGGGGCGATTGGCATTCGCACGATTTGGACGGCAACCCTAGAGTTATTAGAAAATTGCCGCGCTCAGGAAGCAAAAGATAGTATTATGACTTGGCAGCAAGAGTTAGCTTGGCGGGAATTTTACCAGCATTGTCTCTATTTTTTCCCAGAATTGGCGGTCGGTGCTTATAGAAAAGAATTTCGTCATTTTCCTTGGCAGGATAACGAAGAACATTTTCAAGCTTGGTGCCAGGGAAAAACCGGCTATCCGATCGTTGACGCGGCGATGCGACAATTAAATGAAACGGGATGGATGCACAATCGTTGTCGCATGATCGTGGCGAGTTTTTTAACCAAAGATTTAATTATTAACTGGCAAAAAGGCGAAAAATACTTCATGCAGAAACTTTTTGATGGCGATTTAGCCGCTAATAATGGTGGTTGGCAGTGGAGTGCCTCTAGTGGCATGGATCCGAAACCTTTAAGAATTTTTAATCCCGCTAGTCAGACACAAAAATTCGATCCAGAAGGGGAATATATTCGTCAATGGTTGCCGGAATTAGCTTCCGTAGATACGGAATATTTAGTAACTGGGAAAATCCCCCGTTTAGAAAGACATCGTTGTGGTTATCCTGAGCCAATTGTCGATCATAATCAACAACAAAAAGAATTCAAACGACTCTATAGTAATCAGAAGCCAAAACGGTAAAACTAGCTACTTTTGACCGGCTTTAATCTGGTTCCAAACATCCTCTAAACTTAGATATAACACAGGCACAACAATTAAACTCAACAGGGAAGAAGTGACTAAACCTCCCACAATCACCATCGCCATGGGTTGCCGCAATTCCGCACCGGTACCCAATCCCAAAGCGAGCGGAATCATACCTAAAATTGTCGAACAAGTGGTCATTAAAATCGGTCTTAACCTAATCATTCCCGTTTCTAACACCGCTTCCTCCCGACTCCAACCCTGTTGACGCAATTGGTTAGTATAATCCAGCAATAACACAGCGTTTTTATCCAGTAATCCCAAGAGGAAGATAAACCCGATCAAAGAAATCATACTAAACTCACTACCCGTTACCAATAACCCCAACATTGCCCCCACAATCGCTAAAGGTAAACATAAAGCGATGACGATAGTTTCTGACAGTCTTCTGAATAATAACCATAAAACTCCTAACATTAAAATTGTCGCTAGGATTAAAGTGCGACCAAAACTGCCCAAAACATCGCTACTTTGAGAAGAAGTACCCCAACGCTGTAAAGTTATCCCTTCCGGTAAAGGAATCCCTTCAATTTTAATCGCCGCATCTTCTAATCCTAAATCGGGACTAAGATTAGCACTGAGAAAAATCGCCTGTTGACCATTTAAACGCTCGATCGCCAAAAAATCCCCCCGCTCATTTAATCTAGATGATAGGGAAATATCCTTTAAACCGGCGATTTTAGCGGACTCAACCCGCAATTTCTCGGCACTATCGCGCAATAGCTTGAAATCATCGCTTTTAATCGCAATTTGGATCGGCTTTTCCGCTTCCGTCTGCACAAAAGGAATGTCCTCGACACTGACATTCACCCCTCTAATTGGCGGTAAAATTTGCCGAATCCGTTGCTGCACGGCACTGGTGTGAGACTTACGATCGCCCTTCAGTGTAACGTGAATTTTGCCCCGATTCGGCTCACCCCGTAAACCGGCGATCAGAAAAGTCGATTCCACTTCCCCATCCCGTAAAATCGGCGCTTCTAATTTGCTGCCATCCCGGATAGTGCGACGCAGGAGAAAACTTTCGGGAGAACTCGCTAACTGGGAAATCCAAGCGAAACTATCGCTATAACTCTTAGCGGTCGGTTTATTAGGACTAATTTGCGTTATTTTCGGCAAAGGAGAGGTATAAACCAGATTAAACTCGCCGCGATCGAGTCGGGGAATAAATCCCCTAGAAATAAAAGGAATCAAGGCAATACCCGCCAAAAAGGTAATTAGAGCAATAGCAATGACCAGCAAACGATGACGCAGTGACCAGTTTAAAAGCCGTCGATAGGCATTTTCAACCGGTCGCTTTTGTTTCGTCATTTTTGCCTGTGACTGCGGCTTCAGCCAATATACTGCCAAAACGGGCGATAAAGTTCGGGCGACCAACAGGGAAAAAATCACCGCAGCCGAGACAGTTAAACCGAAGGGTTGGAAAAACTGCCCCACCGCACCCCCCATAAAAGCCACGGGTATAAACACGGCAACAATGGTTAAAGTGGAGGCGGTGACAGCTAATCCGATCTCCCTTGTCCCCTTGAGTGCCGCATTTTTCGGGGTTTCCCCCGCGTCGATTAAACGGGAAATATTCTCCACATCGACAATCGCATCATCCACGACAATGCCGATTACCAAAGCCAGGGCCAGCAGTGTCAGGGTTTCCAGATTAAAACCATAGATGGCCATGATAATGAAAGTCCCCAAAAGAGATAGGGGGATAACCAGAGCAGAAATGATTGTAGCGGCGAAACTGCCTAAAAATATCCAGATCACCAGCACCGACAGCAAAACTGCCAAGAGTAAATCATCGATCGTGCCTTGTAGGGCAGCGCGAATATATTCCGCTTGGGTTTCAGCTAAAATTATCTTGACATCGGGCAGTTTTTGTGCTATGTCTTTAACCCGTTTTTCTGCCTGAGCGACCAGATCGAGACTATTAGCGGCACCTTTTTTGATTACCTGCACAGCGATCGCTTCTTGACCATTAAAGCGCACCAGTGTGGGTAATGGTCGGGTTAAGCTTTTATGGGGATTATCTTCCCTAACTGTACCTTGACCGAGTAAATTAACTTTAGCCGTATCAGGGAGAGCTTTTAAGGGCGGAATTAAATTATCTTGGGCGATTTGGCTTAATTCTTCTAGGGTTTTCTGCTCACTCACCAGCGCATAGGTGACTGTTGCCGACTCATTTAAATCAACGGGGATAACTTCTGTGGTAGCTTGAGGGGGTAAAGGGACTTGCGAGATAGTCTGTTTAACTGCTGCGGTGGCTTTGTCTAAATTTGTGCCAATTTTAAAGAAAACGCTGATTACTGACTGTCCGGGGCCAGTAGTCGAGGAAACATCGCGACAACCGGGGAGAGAGAAAAGGGGATTTTCTAGGGGTTTAGTTAATTGCTGTTCCGTGGTGATAGCAGTAGCTAAATCCGCTTGAGCGTTAATTATTACGACTGGAAAGCTGATATCGGGGAAAAGAGCGTATTTTAGGGAACTAAAAGCCAAAATTCCTGCCATGGCCACCGCTAACCAGAAAGCAATGGTTAACCTCGGGGCATTAATCGCTATTCGAGAGATATTCAGACGTTCTCGCCATGATTCTTTCATCTTTGTTGAATAAGTGGGGTGTCGGGTGTGGGGTGTAGGGTGTGGGGAGTTTTCTCAGTGAACTGATAACTGATAACTGATAACTGATAACTGATAACTGATAACTGATAACTGATAACTGATAACTGATAACTGATAACTGATAACTGACTCCTAACCCAATGGT
>NZ_JADEXI010000363.1:0-4807 GCF_015207185.1 Microcystis sp. LEGE 08355
CTCATTGAACGGGAAGCAGAACCAATTTTAATTAGTGACATAACCTGGAGAGAATTTAAAGCTGTTGAACAGCTAATTGAGCGCCCAGGGTTAAGGTTATCTTTTTTAGATGGAGTTTTGGAGATTATAAAAATGCCAGGGAAAAAACACGAAACCATCAAAGAACGTATTGGTGCTTTACTAGAAATTTATTTAGAATTTTTGGGATTAGATTTTACTCCTACCGGTTCTGTCACCTTAGAAAATGAATTTGAAAAGGTTAAAAAAGAAGGTGATAAATCCTATGAGTTGGGAGCAAATAGAAAACATCCTTATTTAGTGATTGAGGTGGTTGTTGGTAGTGGAGTGATTGATAAACTGGAAGCATACAAACGGTTACAAATTCCCGAAGTTTGGTTTTGGATGAATGATGAGTTATTGTTTTATAGTTTAGGAAATGAGGGACATGAAGCTGTTAGTAAATCGCAACTTTTACCAAGTTTAGATGTAGGTTTATTGCTGCGTTGTATTAATATAGAAAATCATGCTCAAGCACTGCGAGAATTTAGAGCAGGGATAAAAATTATTGAACCAACATAACAATATAAAATGGTGATTTTTCCGCCTATCTAAAGATTATGTCGGATTAAATAATTGGCTGAGTTGTCAAGATTTTTAGACTGCCAAGATCAATTATCTATCTCAGTCCAAAATGGATGTCCTTTCTTGATAATGTGTCTTTCTGCTACTAACATTATTATCCGTTGTCTTTTAACTCAGCTATAATCTTTTCTGTCTTTGTTTTCGACCTTCTTAATCCGTAAATTCGAGAACAAAAAGAGGTGATAATGGCTATTAAATCTGACATAAACTCATCTTGGTTATCCTCACTTTCATTGACAATCTCCAGTTTTTTATCTAGTTCTTTTAACAAGATTTCTAGATAATTAGTCCCAAATCTGGCTAGACGGTCTTTGTGTTCAACAATTAAAACATTATAATTGGGGTCAACTAGAATTTTGGCTAATTGTTGGCGATTATCGTTTAATCCACTGCCTACTTCTTTGACAACTTTGTAGATTTTGTAGCCTCTGGCAACAGCATAATCTTTTAATCGGTCAGCTTGTCTATCTAGATTGTCTTTATTTTCAGCACTGGAAACTCTTGCATAAATGCAAGCTATCAAGTCGGGTTTTGAAGGGTTGTCATCCGTTATGATAATTGTACCAGAAGGCAATTGATAACCTGTTAGATTCCCTTGTTTCCACCATCTCCAAGCCGTTCGATAACTTATTGCTGCTTTTTTTGCATAGTCTGATAGTTTCATGTCCACATATTGCCATGCTTGACTATATCTGACAATATTTGTCTTGAAACTTTACAATACCCTCCGCTCAAAGACAGGGACAACCTTTGATCCTAGCCCATCGATAGAAAAACTACTATTAGGGCCACTGGTAGCAACAAGGTGAACGGTGACAGAACTTAACGGCCTATGATTAAAGAAACGAGGAATCAGAACCCTAAATAAATCCTCGCTTGCCTTGATTCTCCCTGATAATTATGGGACTTTTTGCCCGTCACCAAAACCTCCATCAGTGGTTTAAATCCCAACACTTCGGACGTAGCGCGACCGATAGTCGTTATGCTTTACTGGTAGCCTGTTTAATCGGAATTCTCTCCGCCCTTGCCGCTATTATCCTGAAATTGGGCATCGGTTGGTTAGGTGGTTGGCGGGTGCATCTAGTAGCCAATTCCTCTCCTTTCCTAGTTTTGCCCCTCGGCGGTTTTCTGCTTGGTTACAGCGCCGGCTGGATTGTCGAACACTTCTCCCCCGCGGCCGCCGGGGGTGGTATTCCCCAAGTAAAAGCGGCCTTAGCTAAATATCCTTTGCCCCTGTCTTGGCGCGTCGCCCTAGTAAAAATGATCGGGGCGATCCTGATCCTTGGCGGTGGTTTAACCCTTGGTCGTCGGGCCCCCACGGTACACATCGGGGCGGCCCTAGCAGCCCAATTAAGCGTCTGGCTGCCCACCAGTCCCGATCACCGTCGTCAGATGATCGCAGCCGGGGCAGCCGCCGGGTTAGCGGCCGGTTTTACTACTCCCATCGCCGGCGTCCTCTTTGTGATCGAGGAATTAATGCGCGATGTTTCCAGTATGACCCTAGAAACGGCGATCGTGGCTTCCTTTACCGGGGCCGTGGTTTCGATGATGCTGCAGAATACCCCCTCGATTATCACTGAATATGCCAATATTAGCTTCTCTGCCCAAGAAATACCCATTTATTGCCTTTTGGGGGCTTTAGCGGGCTTATTGGGGGCTTTATTCAATCAAGGCATCCTTTTTTGTAGTCAGATGCAGCGGCGTTGGCGGTTATCTTTAGCTTGGCGCATCGGTCTGGTCAGTTGCTTATCGGGAACGGTAGTGGCTTTTTTACCCGACTTTTTTCGAGATAATACGGGTTTACGGGAATTTTTGCTGGCAGGGGAATTAAACTGGCAGAATACCGCCCTCGCTTTTGTGGTCTATTTTTTCCTGACGATGATCTCCTATAGTTCTGGCGCACCGGGAGGACTCCTCGCCCCCGCTTTGGTGTTGGGATCCTGTTTGGGGTTTCTGGTGGGGGGAATCGAGACGAAAATGATGGGTTTCGGCAGCGAACCTAGTTATGCTTTAGCCGGTATGGGGGCCTTTTTTACGGGAGTAGTCAGGGTTCCAGTAACGGCGATCGTGATTGTCTTTGAACTGCATCACAATTTTAATGTTGTGCTGCCCCTGATGTTGACCTGTGCCGTTTCTTATATCACTGCCGAAAGCATTCTACCCGGTTCTCTCTATCAGCATTTACTTTCCGCTAGTGGTATTATTCTCAACGAGGAAACCCCTGCTAATGATGTGCTGGCCCATCTGTCGGCTATAGATGTGATGCAATCCCAGGTGGAAATTCTGCCGGCGGATTTACCCCTGGGGGAAGTGGTGAAAATTATGTCCCGTTCCCATCATCGCGGTTTTCCCGTGGTGGAACAGGGGCGACTATTGGGGATTTTTACCCAAAGTGATCTGGATAAATGGCGATCAAAAAACAGTCAAACCGTCCTGCGGGAGATCATGACTCCCAATCCGATTACTGTGGCCCCCCAGGCAGCTTTAAGCGATGTTTTATTTCTGTTAAATCGCTATCAGCTTTCCCGTTTACCCGTTACCGACGGTCAAAAACTGGTGGGGATCATCACCCGCACCGATATTATCCGGGTGGAAGCTGATCAATTGGGGGGGGTTTGTCAACTGCCCCAACCCAGTACCCCTTCCTATGTGGTTTATCAAACCCGTTCCCCGGCCGTGGGAATAGGACGGATTTTGTTACCTATTGCCAATCCCGACACCGCTACCGCTTTGTTTAAAACTGCCGCTGCGATCGCCCGTGAACGCAATTATGAGATAGATTGTCTCTATGTGATTACTGTGCCTCGTCTTAGTTCTCCGGCGGAAGTAAAGGTAGATACGCGGGAAGGACGCAAATTACTTCATCGTCTGGAAAGATTAGCCCGACGGCAGAATATCTCTGTTCATACACAAATTTCCGTGGCTCAGGATATCGCCGACGGGATTTTGGCCACGATTCGCGAACGACACAGCAATTTATTAATTATGGGTTGGACGGGGGAAAAATCGACTACTGGGGCGATTTTTGGGTTTTTAGTCGATACTTTGATCGCCCAAGCTCCCTGTGAAACCATCTTGGTAAAATTGGGAACAAAGGATTGTTTTCCCAACGATCTTAATCGGGAAAGGATTTGGCTGATTCCCACCGCCGGCGGTCCCAATGCCCAACGCGCTTTAGCATTATTGCCTAGTTTGCTGTCTTTGTCCGAGTCTTCGGATTATCCCAAACTTTGGTTATGTAAAATCTATTCTCCGACGGAGTTACTGCCAGATCTGTCTATTTTGGAAGTTTTACAAGCATCTTTACAGAAAGCGATCGCACAGCCGATTGTGCCTTTACCGATTCCTTCGGCCTCTCCGGCCGAGGCAATAATTAATCTGGTAGAATCGGAAGACTGTTCCTTGGTGCTTTTGGGTGCATCTAGGGAAAGTTTGCTCAATCAGTTATTAAATGGCAATATCCCCTCGACGATTGCCCGTGCGGTTAATTGCACTGTCATTCTCGTGCGAGGGGAATTATCGGAGTAGGTTATTAGCTAGGCGGAAGCTAAAGTTAAACCGAAGGGTACGGTGTTGTCAATTTTCGCCCCTTGACTTTCCTCTAGGGAATGGGGGTAGAATATTTCCCCCTCTAGTTGACCATCGGAGTCATCGTCATCCCCATCGCTGATATAAAGGCGTTCACAGGGGATATTATCGGAAAGGATGGCACTGGCCATCATCCCCGTATGAATCTCTAAGAAAGCATCCGCTAGGGTCTCAAATACTAAACGCTGCCCAGGGAAAACCACCCTTTCAAAATACCAGTTAGCAATATTGGTGATGCGAACAATTTGAATATGATTGGTCGCATTGACATAGCAACAAAGAATACTATTTTTCTTGCCGTTGGGGAGGGGATCGAGAATCTGTGCCATAGCAATTGGGGTGATCTTAAAGTGGGTTTGTCATCGCTCCTTCACCGTAACATCCTTTGATCCCCGATAGTTGTAAAGATGATTACATTACTCTGATAAAAATCTACTGATCGCTTTTTCTGGTGATAGAAAGCGGTTTTTATTAAAAAATCATTAAATTTAACTAATGCCTAGTTTTGGCTATTTGTCAAGGGGGAAACTACGTTTTTTTGCTGTTTTTCTTGACTTTTTGCTAGGCTATTTAGGGT
>NZ_JADEXI010000364.1:0-4801 GCF_015207185.1 Microcystis sp. LEGE 08355
CCTTATCAAGGGTAGATCCCCCCGCCTATCGGCACCCCCCTTATCAAGGGTAGATCCCCCCGCCTATCGGCACCCCCCTTATCAAGCTATCCCTTATAGGGATCTTTCTTAACAATTTTTTCAGTAAGCACTACAACCCTTATCCTGACTTGATTTCAGTTTTTTCTTTGTCAGTAAGGGTGTCAACAAGGAATATTACAAATTGTTAACCGAGTCTTGAAAGCTTTATGCTACAAAGGTTTGAAATGTTAAGAAAGATGTGA
The DNA here is from genome assembly GCF_015207185.1 of Microcystis sp. LEGE 08355. Lineage (NCBI taxonomy): Bacteria > Bacillati > Cyanobacteriota > Cyanophyceae > Chroococcales > Microcystaceae > Microcystis > Microcystis sp. LEGE 08355. Next base: position 264 of record NZ_JADEXI010000364.1, read on the forward strand.
CTAAAGGATAGCTTATCAAGGGGGGCAGGGGGGATCGAACCTAAAATCTATTTTTAATTTAATTATAACCAGCTACTTAACTACTTAACTGAATCTGCTAGGATGCTATCACAGAATAGAAGACTACATCTATTAATTGCTGAGGCAGAACTAAGTTTAACCGCTCTTTTTTAACCACTTCTATCGCTTTGGGTTCAAAAAATTAGGCGTTTTCGGTTTACCATAGTCAAAGTGTGCTTTCTAGGCTAATGACTTTGACTAAAACCCCCGTGAGCAGAAACCGTCGTTTTTCCCTACGCAATCTCTTTGAGACTTGCATGGCCCTATTGGTATTATGTAATTATATTCTGGTTATTTTCGATTTAACCTACATTCCCCTGCGAGATTTTTGGTTACAGGGACGCTTGCAAATAACTTTATTAAGATTTAATGAACCAATAAAACTCGGGCCGATTTCCTTTCAAGAATTACAAATACCTCCCGATAAACCCCTAGAAATTCCCTTTGTTAAAGGAATCGCTAATTATGATGTGGTGAAAGGAATTAAACCCTATCGCAGTACCAGTGAATATTTAGCTACGGTTGATAAACTCAATGAACTCATCAATCAAAAGGTATTTAACCCAGAGTTTAATCTGCAAGAATATCGCCAAGAGATTGAGAAAATTTTAGCCAATTTGCGCCAAAAAAGTGTCGATATGATCGATAATAATCCCTTTGCCTCGGCCGAGAAAACTGGGACTTTAGAGAAGATTAAAAATAGAATGCGCTTGCGGGTTTTTAAGACGGAAAATGTCTCCGCAAAAGTGGCCTTTCAGAAGTTTTGGACTTGGGATTATCTCAGTGAAAATGGCTGGGAAAAAGAGTTGAAATTTTTCAATCAAGAAATTCAACCTTTAATAGAAACTAATTATTTTCGTCCCCTAGGAGAAGATGGGAGACCGATAGATAACTTTGAGGCGATCGATTTTTTATTTGGTACCATCTTTTTCTGGGAATTTATGCTAAGAACTTGGTGGATTGCTCGCACTCATAAAGGTCTGCGTTGGCGCGAGGCTATGTTATGGCGATGGTACGATATTTTTCTGTTTATTCCTATCTGGAGATGGCTGCGATTTATTCCTACCGTTATTCGCCTAGATCAAGTTAAAATTATTAACTTAAGGGTGATTAAAGAACAGGCCGTTAAAGGCTTAGTTGCGCTAATTTCTAAAGATATTACTGAGATAATTTTCCTGAGAATTATTCATCAAATACAGGAATATATTCGACGGGGACAAGTGGAGAAATTTCTCGATAAATCCCTTAATGGTGGATATAATAATCTCAATGATACTAATGAAGTTATCGAAATTTTTCGGTTAGTAGTTAATAGTACCGTTGACAAGGTTTTACCGCAAGTTAAACCAGAAGCAGAAGCTTTAATTAAATACAATATCGAGAAAATTCTCAGTCAAACTCCCGCTTATCAAAGCTTATTGCGATTACCCGGCATGAAAGGGTTAAAAACTGACTTGAGCAATCGCTTATCTAGTCAATTGTATCAATCCTTTGTTAATATAGCTGACAAGATTACCCAAGAAGACGAAGTTTTTGAGCGTTTATTACAGCAATTAGTCCAGCGTTTCGGGCAATCTCTCGCCGGGGAATTACAATCCCGTCACAGTCTAGAAAGAATCGAGATGTTATTAATTATCTTCCTAGAAGAATTCAAATTAAACTATGTACAAGAATTCTCGGATGAAGACTTAGAAACTATCCTCGAACAAACTCGCTTACTCCACTCTAAAAGTGCAGAAATTACCCCAGGAGAAACCATAAATCCTCGTCGTCTTCCCTAAAAATTAGTGATCATTGATTAGGTAATACTAAATCCGTTAAGTATAGGCTACTTATAAGAAGAGGCAAAAGGCAACCCCCCCCTGCCCCCCCGACATCGGGGGGGGGGAAAGGGGGAATAAATAATCAGTCTTTAATAACCGGATTTAGTATAATACTGCTTGACACTTTGATCACTTTTTTACTAAAATATCTGCTGAAATCCCATTACTCAATTAACCTAATTATCTACTCCCATGTTAACAAAAATTATTCTCGGTTTACTTTGGTTATGCTTCGGATTATACGCTTTTTTACTAGCACCCCCCGACCAACCAGATACAATAAATTTAATTATCAATCTTTCCACTGGCAAATGGCAAGATATTAACCCGTTAATTATCGCTCTTTTCAACCTGATGGGAGTTTGGCCACTTATCTACACTAGCCTTTTAATTATCGATGGTCGTGACCAAAAAATCATCGCTTGGCCCTTTGCTTTTGCCTCCTTTGCCGTGGGTGCTTTCGCTATTTTACCCTATCTAACCCTCCGTCAACCCAACAGCAATTTTACTGGTAAAAAAAATCTGCTCATTAAACTTTTAGACTCACCTTGGTTAGGAGTAATTGCCCTAATTACTGCGGCAATTTTAATCGCTTACGGATTAATTAACGGCAATTGGTCTGATTTTTGGTATCAGTGGCAAACTAGCCGTTTTATTCATGTTATGAGTTTAGATTTCTGTCTTTTAACCCTATTATGTCCAATTTTGCTGCAAGATGATCTAACCCGACGGGGATTAAAAAATCCTTTCCTGTTGCCGGTAGTTTCCCTTTTGCCTCTAATCGGTCCGGCAATTTATTTAATTATTCGTCCTCGCTTAGGGGAGAATTAAGGGTAAATTGTCTTGAGCAAACTTAACCATTTCTTGACAAGAGAAGTTCATATTTAACAGAAATTATGCTGAGGTTCCTCTAAAATATGAGGAAAGAGATTAATGTCCAGATTAGAAGGAGTGTTTAACCTTGTTAGAGAGTCAAAAACCACCTCGGATTTACTGCTTTCAAGCTGATTATCTTGCCTCCCAACAATTTAACCCCCAAGAGATTCCCGCTTGGTTATCCTTAGAGGTAAACTGGCAGGGTTATAGAATTCATACCCTACCCTGGGTAGCAGACGTAGCTAGGGTATTAGGATTATTAGCGATCGAAGATACTCCCCAAGGGTGGCAAGATTATTTAGAAAGCTTGGGATTAGCCAAAATTAGGTTAATGGACAGCGAGGAGTTTTTTGAGGATAAATCTTTATCGGGATGTTAGAAATGCCCTATAATTGGCAGTTTAGTGATGATTCTACCAGTCAATTTATGCCTTATAAACTACTCTTCGTCTGTTTAGGAAATATCTGTCGTTCTCCCGCTGCCGAGAATATCATGACTTATCTGATTGAACAAGAAGGATTAGGCAATAAAATCCTCTGTGATTCTGCGGGTACTGCCGGTTATCATATCGGTTCTCCTCCTGATTCTCGCATGAATACGGCGGCCAAAAAACGCGGTATTCCTTTGCAAGGGACAGCTAGACAATTTACCCGCGAGGATTTCGAGAATTTTGATCTAATCCTAGCCATGGATAAAGCCAATTATCAAGATATTTTATCCCTAGATCGGACAGGAAAATATCAAGAAAAGGTCAAGTTAATGGGTGACTATGCTCGTTATCACCCAGAAAAAGAAGTTCCCGATCCCTACTACGGTGGTCGGGAAGGTTTTGACCGGGTAATCGAGCTACTTTTAGACTCCTGTGGCAGTCTTTTGGAGGAAGTAAAAAACAAAATTTAAGTTTTTTATTTCAGCTAATCGATTAATCTATGTTCAAGGGAAAAACGAACCAGTTCTGCGCGATTGTTAGTAGTTGTTTTTCTGAGTAAACTGCTAACATATTTCTCGATCGTGCGAGAACTAAGATGCAGTCTTTGCCCAATTTCAATATTAGAAAGTCCCCGGGCTAAATGTTCTAACACTTCCCGCTCGCGATTAGTTAACTTAAAATCGTCCTGCAAAGAAGAAGTTAAAACATCCCTAGTTTTGGGGCTTTCTTCCAGTTTTAATTTCTGATATTGACGTTCACTTTGCACCATTTGCGCTCGCTCTAAAAGATTGCGAATAACTGCTTTTAATTCCTCCATCTCAAAAGGTTTAGGAAGATAGATATCACAACCCACTTGATAACCGCGGATTCTTTCCTCTGTTGACCCTCTTTCGGTTAAAAAAATTACCGGCAATAACCTAAATTCTGGCTGTTGCCGCACCTTAGTCACCAAAGAATAACCGTCTAAACGCGGCATTTTGATATCCGATACCAAAAGATGGGGATGATAGGTATCCAATAAATTCAAAGCTTCCAAACCATTACTCGCCGCTACCACACTATAACCTGCTAATTCTAAATAATCTTTAACCGCTAGGCGGATACCGGGGTCATCATCGGCAATTAGAATCAAAAGAGGCATAGAAATCAACAGGACAAGGTTTTTTCGTTATTAATAGCCTAGCACCCTCCGCTCGTCACAAATGTCCATCAAGCTACAGAGGCCGTTGTAACTGATATTATACTAGCAGTTAGCTATCAGCCTTTTCAGTGATCAGTGATCAGTAATCAGTAATCAGATGTGAGTTTTCAGCTTTTTTCTCCTCCTCTCCCCACTCCCCCACTTCCCC
>NZ_JADEXI010000365.1:0-4765 GCF_015207185.1 Microcystis sp. LEGE 08355
TTCAGGGAAAAAGTGCCTCAATTTTCCCCCTCATCACTCCCATGCCTGGTACTTTTTGATTGACAAAAAGTCTAAAAGTCTTACCCAACAAGGTTTTTACCATTATTCAGCCAGCCCTATATAAACAGGGCAAATAAACTAAATTGAGCAAAAAATCAGAAAATTGCTTTTATTTAGCTCATTTTTGCCCATATCAGGAAAAATAGAGATCGCAGTCAATTTTGTCCGTAATAACAGCCAGAAATTATGTGGATTATCCTAGAGCAACAATTAATTTGCTCTAGGATAATCCCATAATTTATTGAAAATAAAAAGGCAAGATGAGGCTCATGAATATCTTCGACCTTTCTCCCCATTTTTTTCGCAATTTAAAGCTTTTTAATCGGCAAAAATCCACCTCTGGCTTAACTCAAGTCGAGATGTTAGTTACCCTAATTTTATTAGGAATTCTCTTAACCATTGCCCTTTCTGTTTATCATAGTTTAATGGCTTGGATTCGCTTAAATATCGCCACCTTTGAAATATCACAACATTGGAAAAATACCCGTTATCAAGCCACGGGAGAAGGTTCTCATCCCCTATCTTTGTGCATGGCAGAAAGTGAAACCGAACAGATTAAAGTGGCAAAAGTGCAAGGGGACGAATGTGAAAATGTCATCGACTGGACTCCCATCACTCGCGGCGTTAGCATCGATACTGACAATTCTAGCCTACGCCGAGTTAGTGGACCTGCTGGTAATGAAGGTACAATTTATCGCGCTAGTTGGGCCGATACAAAGGGGGGGTTAGGGGGTTCTTGGGGACAGTTAGGCAGAATTACTTTAGTTGCTTCCGGTACACCCGACAAACGCTGTTTATTTTTATTCCGTGTTGACGGTAGTTGGGATATTCGCCAAGATAATAGATGTGTGCTTTAAAGCGGCAAAAGTTATCGTTATCTAAGGGAGGGTATCAGCCCAAAATCTAACATCAAGGGACACTTTACACCATAAGATCGAGAGAGCCACGCTCAAAAATCTAGAATCCTGACTGATAGCCTTTCTGGGGGAAACTTAAACGGTTTTCAGTCCGTCTGGGAGTACACTAGAAAATACTCACTTATTTTGATCGAGCCGTTCATGATTATTTCCGTCGTAGCACTGAAGGGAGGGGTCGGGAAAACCACCACATCGATTCATTTGGCCGCCTATTTTCAAGAAAAAGCGCCCACCCTATTGATTGATGCGGATAAAAATCGTTCGGCTCTCCATTGGTCCCGGGAAGATACCCTTCCTTTTATGGTAGCGTCCCAAGCTGGAGCGACGGGACTGGTGAAACAATACACTCATATTATCGTCGATACCCAGGCCCGGCCAGAGCCGGACGAGTTAAAAGATTTAGCTCAGGGCAGCGATTTATTAATTTTACCCACCACTCCCAATCATCTCGATATCGATGTCACCATTAAAGCGGCAGAATTGCTGTCCACGATGACCGATAATTATCGAGTTCTTTTAACCCAAGTGGATTCACGGACAAAAACAGGACGGGAAGCGCGGAAAGCTCTAGAAGAAGCCAAATTACCGCTATTTAAGCGAGAAATACCCCGTTTAGTTGCTTTTGAACGAGCGGCCGAAAAGGGAGTCATCGTCAAAGATTATCCCGACCCCCGGTCGAATTTCGGTTGGCTTTGTTACCAAGCGGTCGGTAAAGAAATTTTTGCCCTCATGACATAAATTGTTAAAAAAGTTAACATTAATATTTGTGTCATTTTTCCCCGAAAAGATACTTAATCTGCATGGGGACTTTTTGTAATCTTCCGTTAAGTGTTCACTCCTAAATCGGTAAAGTCTGAGACAATCAAAAAAGTCTGACTGTAGGAGAAACCTCTATGAAATTGGCCTATTGGATGTACGCGGGTCCCGCTCATATTGGCACTTTAAGGATCGCCAGTTCCTTTAAAAATGTTCATGCTATCATGCACGCTCCTCTGGGAGACGATTATTTTAACGTCATGCGCTCGATGCTGGAAAGGGAGCGTAATTTTACCCCCGTCACTGCTAGTATTGTCGATCGTAATGTTTTAGCCCGGGGGTCCCAAGAAAAAGTCGTCGATAATATTGTTCGCAAAGATCGCGAAGAAAGTCCCGATTTAATCGTTTTAACCCCCACCTGTACCTCCAGCATTCTCCAAGAGGATTTACAAAACTTTGTCGAAAGAGCGCGACAGGATGCCCAAGGAGATGTGCTGCTGGCCGATGTTAACCACTATCGCTATAATGAACTACAAGCGGCCGATAAAACCCTCTATCAAATTATCAAATATTATCTCGATAAGGCCCAGAGAAAAGGGGAAATTATCTCCCAGAAAACCCCTAAACCTTCGGTTAATATTATTGGTATTACCACCCTCGGCTTCCATAACCAACATGATCGCACAGAATTAAAGCGGTTAATGGCAGATTTGGACATTGAAGTTAACGAAATTATCCCCGAAGCTGCTTCGGTGGACAACTTAAAAAATCTGCCCCGCGCTTGGTTTAATCTGGTTCCCTATCGAGAAGTGGGATTAATGACAGCCAAATATCTCGAAAGTGAATTCGCCATGCCCTACGTTGATATTACCCCCATGGGAGTGGTGGAAACAGCGCGCTGTATTCGCCAAATTCAAGAGGTAATTAATCCCCAAGGTGCAGCAGTAGATTACGAAGATTTTATCAATGAACAAACTCTGCATATCTCCCAAGCTGCTTGGTTTTCTCGTTCCATCGACTGTCAGAATTTAACGGGGAAAAAAGCGGTGGTTTTTGGTGATAATACCCACGCAGCCGCTATGACAAAAATTCTCGCCAGAGAGATGGGAATCCATGTGGTTTTAGCGGGTACTTATTGCAAGTATGATGCCGATTGGTTCCGGGAACAAGTGAGTGAATATTGCGATGAAGTGTTAATTAGTGATGATAATGGGGCGATAGGAGATGCTATTGCTCGATTAGAACCAGCGGCGATATTTGGTACTCAAATGGAACGTCATGTAGGCAAACGTTTAGATATTCCCTGTGGAGTAATTGCCGCACCTATTCATATCCAAAATTTCCCCCTCGGTTATAAACCTTTCTTAGGTTACGAAGGCACTAATCAGATCGCCGATTTGGTCTATAATTCCTTTACTTTGGGTATGGAAGATCACCTATTAGAGATATTCGGTGGTCATGATACCAAAGAGGTAATTACTAAGGGTATTTCGGCAGATTCTGACCTAAATTGGAATAAGGAAGCTACGGTAGAATTACAGAAAATACCCGGTTTTGTGCGGGGTAAAGTCAAACGAAATACCGAAAAATTTGCCCGGGAGCGAGGTATTGGTGAAATAACTTTAGAGGTAATGTATGCCGCTAAAGAATCCGTAGGAGCTTAATTATTTCTTAGGGCTGAAAGTTAACAGCATTCAGCCCTATTTTTTTAGTTATTTACTTAATCCCTTAAGTATTCTTTCCTCTACTCCTTTCCCCTGAATTAAAACCCCAAATCCTCCTAAACCGGTGGGATTGATTAATTGATGTAGGGCATCTCGACGCTGAAATATAGTTAATATATCGATTTTTCCTTGAGAAAGTTGATTTAATCTATCCCCTAATCCCAAAGCCATTAAAAATAATCCTTGCTGAGTAAAACCGAGATTTTTTAAGCCTAATTTCTCCCCTTGACGTTGTAAAGCAGTAAAATCCACATGAGTGGTAATATCTTGTTCTCCCACCCACAAATAAGGATGATCATGACGCTGATGTTGTCGATAACATTGTAGGGTTCCTTGACTTCTTTGGGGATGATAATATTTTTCGGCAGTGTAACCGTAATCTATGGTTAAAATATAACCTCGATCGAGTTTCCGATTAACCGTTTCTAACCAGTCTAAAGCTAATAAGTTTACCTCAGTTTGATAACCCTCCCGATAAAGTGGGGAAGGAATATTTATCCCCACTAAATCAAAATAGTCTTTGATTCTGTGGGTGGATAAATCTGCGATAATCTCCTGAAAAGGTTCCCCCAATCCCAGATAAATTTCTCGTAATTCTCCCGACTCGATCACAACTCGATGGACAGGAAAAGCATCGATTAACTCATTACTAAACACACAACCCACAAGGGAATTATCAGCTAAATTCGGCCAACTTTGCCAAGATACTGGGGAATATCCCGCTAAAGTTGCCCGTTGTCTTTCCCTGAGTTTCTGAGATTGTTCGACAATTATATAACTGAGATTTTGATAAAAATCAGCATAGCTATGACTTAAATAATCAAGGATATCCTTCGCTAAAATTCCCGAACCTGCTCCCACTTCCACTAAAGTAAATCCTCGCGAATTGCCCAAAAATTCCGCCATCTCGACAAATTGCTCCGCCAACAATTGGCCAAAATCTGCTCCTAGGGACGAGGAAGTAAAAAAATCTCCTTTTGAGCCAATTTCTACTTTTCCAGAGGTGTAATAGCCATAATCAGGGTGATAGAGAGCTAAATCCATCCAGCGATCAAAGCTAATTCGACCCGCTGCTGATTGTTTAATTTCCTCTAGGATGATTGCTTCTAAATTCATCTTGATCGGGGAATTATGAATTAGGAATTATGAAATGGGAATTATACTAAATCCAGTTACTAAAGACTGATTATCTATTCCTTCTTTTGCCTGAGTGCCTCTTGCCTTTTGCCCATCCTTATAAGTAGGTAGGCACAATTATTTGTAGGATGGGTTAGCAGTAGCGTAACCCATGCGGGCGTTGGGTTTCAT
>NZ_JADEXI010000366.1:0-4750 GCF_015207185.1 Microcystis sp. LEGE 08355
ATTATAACCAGCTACTTAAGTATTTTCGACTCTTGACTAAACTAAAGGGCTGTTTTTCGATTCAGAAATGCTCGCCAAATCAAGCCTATCCCCCGAAAAAAGCTGATAATTAACAACCAAAGGGATTTTAATTCTCCTGCCGTATTTTTCGGTTGCCAGCGCTGGGGACGACAGAATAAAAAAGTAATTAGTTTTCTCTGCTTTGATAGGATAAGTGGCTGGAATTTAAGGGTTGCTTGCCAGATTTTGCCTCGTTTTTCTAGATTGACTAGATGAGCAGATAAGCGCAAATCTTCGCCTAAAATATCTAGGAGTAATTTTTCTGAGTAGATGGGTTCCCTCAGGTGAATTTCTGCTCCTATTTCCGAAAGTTTTTTCAGATTGCCCTGTATAATTATATTCGCTTCTGTTATCAATTTAACAGGAGATTCCAACAATTGGTATTGAGTTTCTAGGGTGAGGGGAGCTTCCAATAAAGCCACCAGAGCAGTCATGATAATAACCACGTTATATATAGCCAAAATCAAGCCAAAATTTAGGGGAATTTCTTGATAATTATGATGATTTAAATTAAAGAAAATACTAATTAAAGTAATGGTGAGAAAAAACAGCAATGGGTAGGATAAGTGCCAATTATATTGATAATTTTTGCGAGCAATTCCCTTGGGTGTCACCTGAAATCCTTTGTCAAAGGGTTTCCAAAGAACATGGAGAACTGTTAGGGATGTTGGTACACAAATAATCATCGATAGTACCTCAGAAAAAACAATCGAGCGCGAGCGAGAATTTAACCAGTGATAAGTGGCTAACTGGAGCATCATGTAGGGTAAAAAGATATAGATTGTATCATCGATGGTAATGTTCAAAGGTACTATATATCCAAAGGTATAAAGGAGAGGAATAAGCAGAGAAAATAAACGAGCTAAGGGAGAAAACCAGGATAAAAGTCCCTCTAAGTGTGCCAATCTTTGAGGTAGAGTTAGTCCCGCAATTTTTAGGGGATTAGCTTTGATAAAAAAGGCCTGTAACGTTCCTCTTGCCCAGCGCAATCTTTGCAGTAAATAAGCTGATAAACTTTCAGCAGATAAACCAGCACTGAGTTTTTCATTTAAGTAAATAACTTCATAACCTTTCGCTGAGATAGCAATCCCAGTAAAATAGTCTTCACTAATAGATTCTATATTAAAATATCCCACTTCCTCTAATGCTTTTCTTCTGACAATAAAAGAAGTACCAGCACAGACAGGACTACCCACCCCATCTTTAGCTGGTTCGATATGACGATAAAATAATTCTTCGTCGGGAGTAACGATATTTTCTAAACCTAAGTTATGGGCGATAGGATCGGCATTATAAAAGCTTTGGGGCGTTTGCACTAGGGCAATTTTAGGGTTTTGAAACCAGCCAACAGTTCTTTCTAGAAAATTCCGACAAGGGATAAAATCTGCATCAAAAACTACCACTAATTCCCCTTGAGTTTGTCTGAGAGCATGGTTTAAATTACCTGCTTTAGCATTTTTTCTATCCTGACGAGTCAGATAATGACAATTTAATTTTTCTGCCAATTGATTAATTTCTGATCTCTGGGTATCATCGAGAATATAAATATTTTTATGAGGATAATTAAGGGCTTGACAACCGATAATAGTTCTTTTTAAGATAAAGGCTGGCTCATTATAGGTGGGAATCAGAATATCTACCGTGGGCAAATACTGTTTATTGATTACCGCTTGGCTATAAAAATCAGCTTCTTTGCGTCTATCTTTCGTGGTTAAGACTAAGACTAACTGAATTATGCTACCACTTAAAACCATCATCTCAACGCCTAAAAGCAGTAAACTAAAAAAGCCATTGAGAGGAGTAGAAAGATTTAAAGTTTCCAGAATCCTCCAGAGTAGATAGCGCAGGGTGATAGCGAGAGTGATAGAAATAATTACTAATCTTGACCAAACTTGCGGATGCGGAGACAAGAACATGATTAACTGCGTAAAAATTAGCAGGATAACTGTGGGTAATAATAATTGATAGCTATGAGCAACCGTGGGAACTTTAATCCAAGCAAAGGGGTTAAAAAAATCTTCTACTAAGCCAAGGAGTAATCGATAAATATTGTCTTCTGGCCAAGATAATGATAAACTGACCATCATTAGCCCGCCGAGCACTGCTAACATAATTAAAATAACTGATATTATCGCTAAAATCGACTTGAATACGGAGGAATACACTGGTTTTTGAGGGAATGGAAAAATCGATTCTTGGTTAGACATGAATCCTCTTCTGATCAAATAAATATAACTAGGGCTGGCTGAATAATGGTAAAACCCTTTTAAAATAAGGCTTTTGACCTGTTAAAATCCGATGTTCATGCTGCGAATATAGGATTGGGACATTCAAAAACCTGGCATTATTCTTTTTTAGTACATAAACTGGTACAAAAAAGAAGGGCAACAAAGCCTGAAACAACCGACGACTGGCTACTGACGACCGGCTACTGACTCCTAACCCCACCAACAAACTTTTTCAGCAAACCCCAACTACATTTTACAATTCTTAACAAAAACCTGTGCATTGGGCAGCTTTCTCATCCTTGGCAATGACACCAAATCGTTTTATAGTCTTACCTCGTTTCAAGGGAAACCCTTGGAACGCATTTCCGGAGGTTCTACCTTGGAACGAGACAAATCGAACTTTAAAAACCCAGTTATGGATTGTTGCTCCCTACACCCTACCCCCCACACTTCACACCCTGTCTCACTTTCAATCTGCTTGTCACCCCGTCAGGAACATAGTATACTTTGGTTAACCGTGAGGAAAAATTAATCTATGATAGCCGTCAAAATCGCCGTTGTTAGCGCTCTCGTTTTAGTTGTGGTCAAATTCGTCGCTTCTGTTCTAGGCAAAGGCAATATACCCCTACTTAATCAGGCTGTCACTGTGATTTTAAGCCTTTTTATCGGTTTTGAGTTGATTCAACTAGGACAAGCGGTGATTGAAAAGATTAATTAGGGCTTGCTCAATAAATGTGAAAACCTTGTTGGGTAAAACTTTTAGACTTTTTGGAAACCAAAAAGTACCAGATATGGGAGTGATCGGGTGGAAAATTCCGGGACTTTTTCCCTGAAAATTAGGTAATTGACCAGATGAAAATCGCTAAAACCCTACACCCCACCAGCCCCCAGGAAAAGCTTTTTGCCGCAAACCCTATTTGGGGCTGGCTGAATAAATGTGAAATGTAGGTAAGGTAAGGGTTTTGTGGCTTTTCTGGCGAAACAGGTGCAAGATTTTGAGAGAATCGTGCTTCAAAACCTTGCGTCTTCATCGGCCCGCGTCCTGTAGGGGCGAAGCATTCGGGCAATAACCTATCGGTGAAACCGGAGATTTTCTATCCGAATGCTTCGCCCGTACTTTTTGCCGCAAACCCTATTTAGTAGTACAATCGTTCGGATATTACGGATCTGAGTTTTTGTCCCTTTTGAGTTTGTCGATTTCTCGTTGATTGGCTTTTGGGTCCTCAGCCACCCATAATTGTTTATCAGTATCCCACTTGGCCTGTGTGTGTATTGCTCTTTCCCAAAAGCAGGCCGATTTAATTTGTTCTGGATTAAGACCCTCGGCTCCGTCGAGGTTGGCTCCGTCGAGGTTGGCTCGGTTGAGGTAGGCTCCGTTGAGGTTGGCTCCGTTGAGGTTGGCTCCGTTGAGGTTGGCTTCGATGAGGTTGGCTCGGTTGAGGTTGGCTCGGTTGAGGTTGGCTCCGTTGAGGTTGGCTCCCCTCAAATTTGTCCCACTTAAATCAAGAAATTTAATTTTATTAGGGTCATTTGTTTCAGCCAAATTATCCCCAGCTTGGTCATTCTCAACTTTACGCCGCCCGATTACCGTTAAAGCGGCCTGAACTGGAATACTCACGGAAGGGGGCTTTTCTAGGGCTTTCTCTCTTGCCGCTGGCTCCAGTTGTTGAATATTCGAGGGAATGGGGGAATTTTTACGAATGTAGGAAGTCAGCACTTCCATAATTGTCCATTGATCGATCCTTGGGAGAATCTTTGGCAATTCGCTCTAGGGAATAAATGCCGCCAATTACCACCTCCTCTTTATCATTACCGATTTGCTCGACAGCTTTCGAGAAGCGCTCGGTAATCAGACGTTCCTGAATCAGTTGCCTTTCCGCTTGAGAATTGAGATAATTGACAAAAAGCCCAATTCCTGCCAAAAGGGTAGCAATTAATCCTAGGGCAGAAATAATCGTTTTGACCACATCAAGGGCAAAGGTGCGGCTGTCTTTGTCTTCACGGGCAAAAAGCCCCGGTATTTGCTGAAATAGCCAGAAGGGAAAGATTAGCAGTTTCCAAGCAACTCTGACAAGAGACTGGAGCGATAGCAACAATCTTTTAATTAGCCTTTTTCCCCGGCGATAGGGCATCTTTAGATTCCAAGCAAGAATCGCTCTGGGATGTTGGCTAAAATATTCTTTCGCTTGCTGCCAGTCATCTATTTCACTGCCTTCTTTACCCGATGCCAGCCGTTTTTGATAAAACTCGTGAGCCTTAATCTGGTGCAATTCTAAAGGAATTCGTGGTGATTTTTTCGGAACCATGCAGCGTTTTCCCCGCCAATAGATGGATTTTGCCAAGGGACTGAGGGACTGACAAAACTGTTTTCGAGGTTGGTTGAAAAGAAGTAAGTAGGTAGGCGTTAAAAGTTGTCAGATGCCCCCCTTATCAAGGGGGGATTAAAGGGGGGACTAAGGGGG
>NZ_JADEXI010000367.1:0-4745 GCF_015207185.1 Microcystis sp. LEGE 08355
AGTCTGTGGACTCTGTGTAAGACAGTACATGGTTTTTTAACTGTGGTATGCGACGGTGGTGGAAGCAGAAACTTAAATCGTGAGGTTTAGGAATCGCCGCACTTTTAGGGCGGCGAGGATGTCAACTCTAGGCTACCCCGAAAACCAGAGACTTCACCTAACCCGCACCGCTGCCCAATAAAAATAAACTTAACAGGGTGCCACCATTCCAGAGACTATGAACCAACATCGAGGATAATAAATTTTTCGAGCGGGTGTAAACAAAGCCAAGAACACAACCTAGGACGGTTAAAGGCAGCACTTCTGACAAATTTTGGTGAGCAAGGGCAAAAATCAAACTACTAAGAGCAATCGCACCCCAAACAGGCAGATAACGAGTCAAAGAAGCTAGTAAAAAGCCGCGAAAGACAATTTCCTCGAAAAAAGGAGCGGCAAGAGAAGCAGTAAAGCCAAAACAGATTAAAGCGAAAGTATTCTGGGATTCTAGGGCTAAAGTCAGCAGCGGGTTACTACCCCCTTGTCCTTGCCAAATTAGTTGATTGAGCAAAGAAACGATAATAACGAGGGGTAAAGCGACGAAATAGCCGGCTAATCCCCAGAGGAGCCAAGGACTAAAGAGTTTAAAACGAAACCAATCGGGAGGTAAAGGGCGAAAAGGCTTGATTGCTAGATATAAAACCGATAAACTGCTCACTGTTAAGGCTAAATAACTAACTACAACGTATATTGCTTTAGCTTCTAGGTTAAATTTTTCGGGATTGAGACTCAAGAAACTCGATAAAATCGCAAAAATTCCTGGTAAAACAATTTGTCCGACGAAAAAGAAACCGATAATTATTCCCCACCAGAGGGTTTCTCCTCCCCACTTAGTTTGCCAAGCGAGACTATCATCTAAAAAGAGCAGCGCTCGCTGTTGACGGAGAAGCCACTGCACTAATAAAAAGATCAACAGCACAAAACCGATTAAACCGCCGATAAGAGGCAACAAAGCCACTAAAATTAGTTTAATTAACGCATTAGCCGCTACTTCACTCTGTTTTTCCTCTAAAGCGAGTAAATCCTCTTGACGATTTTCGAGACTATATAATTTTTCCAGAATGGTATAACGGAACCATCCTTGAAAATTGCGATCGATTCTCGCTTCAGCATCGGCAGCAATTTCGGGGGGTTCACTGTACAATCCCTCTAACAGCAGCGCATTTCGTAAAATAGCAGGTTTATAGTTCTCAAATGCTGATTTTTCCTTGATGTCTTGCCAGATTTGCCGTGCTGAATCCAAGTCACCTTGACTAGCTTGAATGAGACTTAATTTCAGTTCTAAATCCTTTAGGGAATTGATTTCCCGCTCAAGGGATTTTTTTTGTTCGGGATTAACTGCTGATTTTTTTAGTTCGGTGATTGTTTTTTTGGCACTTTTCTGGGCGGATAAATACTGTTCCTCAGCAGTAGTATAAGGATCTTCACCGATCAGGGAGGTTTGCATTAATTTAAGATTAGCAAATTCCTCGCTATTAGGATCAGCATCGCTGCTTAGAGTCGTGACTTGTAGATTGAGATTGGTTTGATATAGTTGAATATTAGATTGGATTTGAGGCTGATTAACACTGGAAATTAAAGCTGTAACCACTGGAGTTAAGGCAATAATTGTTAAGACAAAAGCGATCGCTTGTTTGAGACTTTGCCAGGGGAGTTTTTTTGAGAAATTATCGAACATGAAAATAGTTAAGTGGGAGTTAGAGGTTAGCTGATGGGGTGATGGGGATTGGGTGATAGATGTTGGGGTTTTAGGGTTTTAGAGTTTTAGGGTTTTAGTTGAAATTACCCTATCCCCCCATTTCCCTATTCCCTAATTATTAACTAACTACTTGAGAAAAAAGCTTTTCGTATTGATCCAAAGTCTTTTCAAAGGCATAATTTTCTTCTGCGTATTGTCGTCCTTTTTCTCCTAGTATAGTTGCTAAATCTGGGTTTTTGTATAGCTTTAAAATAGCCGTAGCTAATGCCTCCGGATCTTCAGGAGTAACCACCAAACCACCACCACTGCGCTCGATCGCCCTAGCAGCAGTTCCATCGGCGGGAACAGAAGCAATAATAGCACGACCACTAGCTAATAATACCTGAATTTTGGACGGCATATTAAAGGAAATAACGTTATGTTTTTGCATCACCATACCCACATCAGCAGCGGCTAACATTTCTGGTAATTTTTCCCGGGGTTGAAAGGGTAATAAAAGCACATTACTGGCCCCCTGTTGTTGGCGATACTTTTCTAGGCGATCAAGGGCCTCTTTTTTACCAACAATTACCACTTTAATCTCAGGAATATTAACTAAATGAACTGCGGCATCGATCAGAGTTTCTAAGGGTTGGGTTAGGGCAATATTGCCAGAATATAAAACAACAAACTTGCCCTCAAGATGATTTTCTTGGCGAAAATAATTATGGTTTTTCGGCAAAGGTTTAATAAAGCTGACATCGACCCAATTAGGAATTTCAATAATTTTCTGACTCGGCACATTTTTAGTGAGGAGATTTTTGGTAAAACCATCGGCAATAACTGAGATTTTGCTGGCAGTTTTGTAGGCAAATTTTTCGAGACTGCTAAAAACCTTAATCATTTTCTGATTAGTTAATAATCCCACATGAACTGCCGCATCGGGCAGAATATCCTGTAAATTTAGAATAATCGGTACTCCATATAATTTACTCAATAAAGCGGCGGGAACGCAAACGGGTAATCCGGGGACAGTTAAGAAAATTAGATCGGGTTTTTCTCCTTTGAGAGCCTGAAAGAAACTCAAAAAAACAAAGCTCAATTCAAAGAAAATTCGATTTTTTAAACTTCTTTGGGGGCGCGCCCAAACGTAGGAACGTTGAATTTTAACACCGTTGCGTTCTTCTTCCAGATAGATTTTTCCTCGGTATTCGGGATCGATTTCACTATTAGGATACCAAGGAAAAGCCGTCAAAACCCTGACTTGATGACCTCTTTTAACCAATCCCTCCGCCAATTCTGTCATCAGGGGAGCGATGCCGATCGGTTCGGGATAATAGTTATAAGAATAGAGCAAAATTCGCATAGGGATGGCAATTTGGTTGGGCGATTCAGTTTCATGATTTTATCAATAGTTACTGGTTTTTTGACCAGTCAGATGCGCTTTTGTCAGGGATTACCCTAGAAAGAGGTGAGGATTAGCGGTGAGAGATGCCGAAAAAAGGGGCAATTGGCTGCTAAATTAATCCTCAAAACCCATAACTATTCCCCCTTACCCCAGCCTCAATACTGACCCTTATTTTTCCCGTACCCGGTGGCCGATATCACGACGATAATAGATGCCCTGAAAGTGTATCCTGTTCACCGATTGATAGGCAAGTTCGATCGCCTGATTAAAATTCGACCCCATAGCCGTGACACCCAAAACCCGGCCGCCATCGGTGAAGATATCGCCGTGTTTTAAAACCGTGCCAGCGTGGAAAACGATCGCTCCCGCGGTTTCAGCGGCCTTAATTCCCGTGATTAACTGGCCTTTTTCGTAGTGGTCGGGATAACCGGCAGACGCGGCCACCACACAAACGGCACTACCGGAGCGCCATTGTAAAGAAGGGAAATCAGTTAATTTTTGTTGAGCGCAAGCCAGCAGCAGCGGTGCCAGGGGAGTTTCCAGTAGGGGTAAAACCGCTTGGGTTTCGGGATCGCCAAAACGACAGTTAAATTCAAGAACTTTTGGCTCTCCGGCGGGGGAAATCATTAAACCCGCGTAGAGGACTCCTCGATAGTCAATGCCGCGTTTTTGTAGGGTGGCGACGATGGGGGCAAGGATGTCTCGGTCCACCGCTTCGATAATGGCGGCGGTGGCTATGGGTGCGGGGGCATAAACTCCCATACCGCCGGTATTTTTGCCGGTATCGCCTTCACCGATGCGCTTGTGATCTTGGGCAGGTAGCAGGGAACGAAAGCTGATCCCATCGGTGAGGGTGAGGATAGACACTTCTTCTCCCTCTAGGAATTCTTCCACCACGACTTTAGTAAAGCCACTGGTAAAAAGATCATCGATCGCTTCTAGGGCTGTATCTACGGTTTCGGCGACAATTACCCCTTTTCCTGCGGCTAATCCGTCGGCTTTCACCACGATGGGTGCTCCTTGCTCTCGGATATAAGTTTTTGCTAATTCTGCATCGGTAAAAGTTTCCGAGGCGGCGGTGATCACTCCGGCTTCGCTCATTAATTCTTTGGCCCAGGATTTGCTCGATTCAATTAAGGCCCCAGTTTGTGTGGGGCCAAAAACGGCAATTTCTTGGCCGAGAAGATGATCGGTAATGCCGAGGGAGAGGGGATATTCTGGCCCGACAACCACCAAATCGACGCAATTTTCTCGGGCAAAGCGGCTAATTTCGGCAAAATCCTCCATTCCTATCGGTATATTTTCACATTGAGGTAAAATTGCCGTTCCCCCATTCCCTGGAATACAGAACACTTGTTCTACTTGAGGCGATTGCAGTAGTTTCCAAGCTAGAGCGTGTTCTCGACCACCACTGCCGATAACGATAATTTTCACGGATAAACGCAGCCTAAATGACGATGGCCTAATTATCTCCTAGCTCTGGGGTGCCATTGGCTAGAAGTTGAGATTACTTAACTTTTTAATCGATTTAACGGAGTCAGGAGTCAGGAGATAGGAGTCAGGAGATAGGAGATAGGAGTCAGGAGATAGGAGTCAGGAGATAGGAGATTATTTTATTTATTC
>NZ_JADEXI010000368.1:0-4724 GCF_015207185.1 Microcystis sp. LEGE 08355
AACTAAAGCCATTAATCCGGCACTGTCGAGGAATTCCACCCTGCTCATATCCACGAGAAAAGTGATGGAGCTATTCTGGTTCACCAGATTGGTGAGCTGCTCTTGAAATTCTAGGACGTTGGCGGCGGTAATATAGCCGTTTGGCTCAAATAGAGCAATTTCTGGGACTTTTACAGGACTTTTCATGGCTGGACTTGGAAATTCATAAAATGTACCTTTTAACTGGAAATCAGATACCGCTATTATGTCCTAACTTTCTGATTTTGTGACCCCGGTCTCGATCAATTTTCTCTCTCCTGAAAAGATTAATCTTTTTTTAACCTTCGACCCTGTGGCAAGGAACCAGTTTTGGGCTAACCTTGGGATCTGGGGAGTAAAAGGGAACAGTGATCAGGACTTACTGGGGTAAACATCAGGGGAAAGTCGTTAGGTTTAAGCTCTAACCCCGAATGACTGATGATGAGCCAAAATTATACTGGTGTTTTTGCTGAAATAAAGTAAAGCAGGATACGGAAATTAGATTTATCGAACTAGAGTAAGAAAATTGTGGATACCCAGCCGACTATCCGCCAATTAGTGGAACAAGCCCTATATTATCGTAAAATCACGCCAGAAATCGAGAACGGAATTAATGAACTCCTCGGTCGTCTTGGCTACGTTTCTGATGTGGATTACGAGGCCCTAGAGTTACTCATGGATGAAATGGACGAAGGCCGGATTAATCTCGTTCCGCGTCGGTAACTTCAGTTATCAGTTATCAGTTATCAGTTATCAGTTATCAGTTATCAGTGGTGAGTTATCAGTGGTGAGTTTTCAGTTCACTCCGGACTTAGTAACGAAGAACCTGACTGATTACTGATTACTGAACAATCCCCCAAAACCCAATTTCCCCAAATTTCCCCAAATTAATATAATTGACTTCAGGCTTCCTCTTAACCTGATTTTTTCCATGATTCCTTTAACTCTTAATCTCTTGCAAGGTTCCGTTACTTTTCGTTTCAGTCCCAGTGCTGCTCTGGATTTGCAAAGGGAAATTAATATTCTACTTGATCGCCTAAAAGCGATCGCCAGTAATGCCGCTAGTGGTGGTAAACCCCAACCCCAAAAACCGCTGGAATATCAGCACACTGGTGATGTGTTTCTGGAAGTGTTTTGTAATCCCAATATTTATCCGAATCCTTTTTCGGCTAAAGTTTTGCTAACGGTTCGCGACGATCGCCTGCGCTTAACCACAGAAGCAGAATTAACCCGTGTGATCGAAGATTTAGAGCGTTATCTCGACCAAAATAGTTAGAATCGGGGGATTTTTGGGGTTTCGACCTTTCCTTGTCGTCCCACCTCTCCCCATCTGATTATTCTTCTCTAGCTTGCCATGTTACCGACCGATTTATTGATTTCCCGTCAAAATGGCGAGACAATTATTCCCAAACGCTTACCGATCGCTCCTGATTATCTGGCGATCGCTAAAGAACAAATCAGCTGTTTTCAGGAAAGTATTGGTGAAACTAAGGGAGAATTAAGCCAAAAACTCCTAATCTTGGAGGGAGACAGTCCCGATTATAAAATTAAACGGGGATTTGCTCACCTATTAACCAATCATTTTGCCACCTTTGAGATTATTAGTCCCTTAGAACCGCAGGAATTAAGAAAAAGAGTTTTTGAACAAGCGGCCAAGTTTGTTCCTATTCCCCAAAATCGAGCGCTAATTCTGGGAAAAATTGCCCAGCAACTCAGCCAAGAATTAAATCAAGAAATTTTTCCAGTGGCTCTAGAAAAAGGACTCTATGCTGATTTAGCGGAGAATAAAATTCTCACTCAATTTGATGCTCCCACCCCCGAAAACCTAATCCATCGTTTTAACCTCTCGCAAATTCAAGGTATTTTTTATCGGGCCAGTTATTTAATTATCAACGTCCACCGCAATGATCCGGGGGAATATAAATATCTCTTTCGCTATCTAAAACTATTTCGTTTAATGACTTATATCGAAGGGGATGCCGACACGGGATTTACTATTACTATCGATGGTCCCACCAGTTTATTTAAAGCTAACAGTCGTTATGGCATTGAAATCGCTAAATTAATTCCTGCCTTACTCCATGTTACTCACTGGAATCTGAAGGCACAATTACAGTATAAAGATTCCTATACAGGAACTATTAAAAAACAACAGTTCAATTTAGAGGATAACTGTGGTCTGGTGTCCCACTATTCCCCAGGTAAACCCTACGATAGTATGTTAGAGGAATCTTTCGCTAAACGTTGGTTACAGTTAAAAACTGAATGGCAACTAGAAAGGGAAGTGGATTTAGTGCCTTTACCCGGAGGAGTGATGATTCCCGATTTCCGTTTAGTGCATCCCGATGGTCGCGTTTTTCTCCTCGAAATTGTTGGTTATTGGCGACCAGAATACCTACAAAAGAAATTTTTACAGGTTAAATCGGCCCAAGCAAATAATCTAATTTTAGCCGTATCGGAACGGTTAAATCTAGAAAAAGCTGGAGTTAAATTTCAAAATCTACCCGCTCAGGTTATCTGGTTTAAAGATAAATTATCACCCCAAGCAGTGTTAGAAGTTTTAAGTTAAAGGTTTAGGAAGCTAAAAGCGGAAGTATGGTTTGATACTCCCGCTTTGGTTTAATCACACTAGGTTAACTCTTTCGCTTAAGACCGGACAATGAGTGCTACATCATTGAGCAATGGTAGGATTGATGGACACTTTCACCACTTTATTTTTTTCTTCTTCCGCTTTCGGGAGAGTGAGATTGAGAATGCCATCTTTGTATTCAGCAGTCACGTTATTGTTATCAACCCGAACCGGTAGAGGAATAACCCGATGGAATTTACCATAACGGAACTCAGTGCGGGTAAATCCTTCTTCTTCGGTTTTAATTTCCGATTTTCTTTCACCATTAATGGTCAGACTATCGGCTGTTACTTCCACGTTGAGGTCTTTGGCTTCCATACCAGGTATTTCCAGTTTAAGCTGAACTGCCTCTGGCGTTTCGGTAATTTCCGCCGCTGGGATGAAGGATAACCCCATTTTTTCGCCATTGCCTACATCAGTCGGCACAAGACGGTCAAACAAGCGATTCATTTCTTTCTGTAGGCTTTCTACTTCTCTGAAAGGTTCCCAACGTATAAGTGCCATATAAGTCACCTCCGAAGTTTTCTTGACGCTAGAGATGTTGGTTTATCTCTACACTTTTAGGATAGATAAAAGATTCCCCGACCGGGGTAGGGTTTTCGGTATTGAGTTTTTCCAGATTCCCGTACTATCTCCTATACTAGGGTCTGCTGATGAATAATTAAACTTTCTAAACTGGTTTGTAAATCTTGGGTTAATTGTGCTACGGCCGAGCGTCGATCGCTTTTATAATCAGCATAGCGCTCGGATACAGAAATAGGTTTACCAATAGTTATTATCGCTTTTTGTTGACCAATTTGGGGACGAAAAAAGGGATTACCTCCCTTAATTCTTGTCACTAAATCCCAGAGTAATAAAATTGTCTCGGCAAATCTTTCTACGGTGGGTTTTTCTTTGACATAATAACCAGTTACTGACACAAAACTTTCCACAATTCTCATGTGCCACATTTTTAAATTAGCTTCATCGGCCAGGCGATAAGCTAATCCTAATTCAAGGGGAGAAATAGAATGAGTGGGTTTTAATTCTTCCCGATAAATGCGTTCCCATCCTGCTTGTTCCAAACGACGACAGCGATCGATCACATTACCATGAGGAGAAAGATGAAAATACTTTTCTGCGGTTTGTAGGGCCACATCTAATAAATTGGCTAAACGTTTGGCTAGGGTTTCATTTGGATCATCACCATTGGCAGGTACTACAGGTAAAGATTGATAGTAGAAATCTCGATAAAAATCCTCCATTAAGGATAATAATCTTTCTCCTAACCGAAAAAGACGCTCGTATAAAACCTTTTCTTCTAGGGATGAATTCGGGATTGATTCTAAACCGCTATCGGTTTCTAAATTAGTTAAAATTCGCTCGATTTCTTGCCACACTGGAGTCAGATAAAAATACTGAATACCAATAGGTAAAATAATTACTTCTTGCTGTTGTTTAGCTTTTCTGACATCATCCACCCCCCAAAAAGCCAATTGAGAAATACCCGGTTCAATCGCACTGACAAGCTCATTATGTCCGTTAGTTGCCCCTTCCGGAGCAGCGGCTAAAGGATAATCTCCTTCTAATAATAAACGACGAGCCGAACGCAATCCGATTAAATCGGCTTTTCCCCGTTGAATTGGTGTGCCACCTAACTTAGAATATAACCATCCTACCCTTTCTCCCGCCCATAAAGGAATCCCTCGATCATACATAAAATGAGCGTGAATTGGCTTGTTTAATTTTATTCCTAACTCTTGGGCTTTTTTGGGTACTAATTTCCACAAAAGATAGGCCATACAGTAGGGATCGTTAATACTGGGATGACGGAAAGCAAGCAGTAAACGGACTTTTTTCTCTTGACTTTTTTGATAAAATGTGATTAAAGTTTCTAGATTGGCAGCGGAAATTTCTCTTAAGTTGGTTTGAGTTTGTAACCAAAGAGGTAAAAAGATTTGACATCCCTTTAAAAGCAAGGGATTAAGGTCAGGGGGGATAAATTCGAGGGGAGGTTGCGCGCCCAAAGATAGATTAGACATATAAGTATAAGTAGGGTCTGCTGAAAAAGTTTTTCCTAGGGGCAGGGTGTAGGGTG
>NZ_JADEXI010000369.1:0-4710 GCF_015207185.1 Microcystis sp. LEGE 08355
TCCTGATTACCACTATTTCCACCCACGGGAGGCATAATTAATAATTCTCCTTTTTGATTACGTTCTAAATTCCATGTTTGATTAGCCTGACAGAGATGATAAAATTGTTCATCGGTCAGATTAACTGCATCGATATTTAACACTACAGTTTCCATAATCGCTTCTCCTTCTTGCTGCTTTATAAGAATGGCTATATCGGTGATTCATCTCAACCTATTTACCTAATTGACTCTCTAAAAATTCTGGCCAATCGGGATTAGTAGTGTCTAGGGAAATTAGATAGGGTTGTTCCCTTTCATTAAAAGGTTCTGTTTTCTCAATTTGGGCATTTAAAACCTCGATAGTAGCATCAGAAATATCGCCTTTTCTAGCGGCAATCCGTTGTTTTAAAACTTCTATAGGTGCGTGACAATGGACAATATGAAAAGGAATCTGTAAATTTTGGGCATAGGTTAATAAGGGTTCTCGCCAAGCATATTTATCGTAGCGTGCATCGAGAATAACCGGATAACCTAAAGTTATTAAAATTCGGGCTAATTCCGCCAGTCTAGCGAAGGTTTTTTGACTCATTTCGAGACTATATATGTCTAGACTTCCTGTTTGATTTAAGTCAATTCCAGCCAAATGTTTGCGAACTGCATCGGAACGAATCTGAATAGCATTAAGATTTTTAGCAATTACTTTCCCTATGGTACTCTTACCCGATGCAGAAAATCCCGACATCAGAATTAATCTCGGTTTCTGCGGTTGTGTGTACTGCCAAGCTAATTGATAATAATCCTGTGCATCTGCTTTAATTTTCTCAGAAAAAGTGTCACCATCAAGCAGAAAACTATTGACTTTTGCCCTCACATACGCTTGTCTAGTCAGGTAGAGAGGCAAGACTTTTAAACCCTCCCAGTCGGCGGTTTGTTCTAAATAAGTATTCACCAATAAATTAGCGAAATCTTCTCTCCCCCTAGCGGTTAAATCCATGGCTGTAAAAGCAATATCATACATGACATCAACGAAGCGAAAAGATTCATTAAATTCTATGCGATCAAATAATTGTATTTCTCCCTGCCAGTGACAGATATTATTTAAATGTAAGTCTCCGTGACATTCGCGAATCATCCCTTTTATTTGTCTTTCCTCTAACCAATCTCCGTGTTCTGCGAAGAATTTATCTGTATAAGCTTTCGTTTCATCGTATTGTTTTTGGGTTTGGACAAAATTAATATATTTCTCGGTTTGTTGGTAGTTTTCATCAAAAGCTTGTTTAATAACTTCTAAATTGCCAAATTGAGTAATATAGGAATTAGTCACAGCTTGTCGATGAAATCCTGCCACTTTTTCAGCCAAAGATTTTATAGCTTTTTCCGTTAGTTCTCCCCGTTCAAAAACTTTACTCAGTAAACATTCTTGGGGAAACTGATTCATTTTTAAAATGTATTCGATCGCTTTTCCTTCTCCATTTAAACTTATGCTACCCTGTTGATCATTAATTGACAAAACTTCTAGATAGATATTATCGGCGACTTTTTTATTTAACTCTAGTTCCTGTTCTAGATAATACTTTCTCTTTTCTAAAGTGGAGAAATCTAAAAAATTATAATTAACTGGTTTCTTGACTTTATAGGCATAATCTCCTGTCAAGAAGATAATTGAAGCATGGGTTTGGATAATTTCAACGGGAATTTTGACAGAATGAGGATAAAAGTCAGGATTTTTTAATTCTTCGATTAATCGATTGCTATCCATAGCGAGAACTCCTATCGGTTGCATCTCATTTGTATAAATTTACTAGGTTGGGATTTTTCCTGGAAAACCCTCAGCTAAAATTGGCTGTTATTTCCGATTTTATCACTTAATCTTTGACTCTTGGGGGATTCTACCCCCCAAACGCTGGAAAGCATTAGCGGGAGCAAGTGGGATGCTTACACGGGATTTTCATACATTTGTACCAGTTTAAGGATGACTGATAATTGCTGATTGTCGGTAAGCTGTTGACTATCTAAATTACTCGTTAAGACCCCCTAAAAGCGGGGTCAGCTTTAAGCCAAGGAATTAGGGGTACAGTTAGTTTGAGATAATTTTGATGCTGACTATTCCTTCTTAAGTTATATTTATAAATATCCCCTCGACAGCTTGAAGATCGAACCTTTATCCAATCTTTACCATCAAAAACCGAGCATTTAGCCATGTTATCGACTATAATCGGCCTAGTACAGAATTTGAACAAGTACAAAGATTTTGGGTTACTCAGGCCTTGAAACCAGAAGATGTGACGCAATTGCCGTTAAGGAACTGTTCCGAATCACACCCAACACTTTATTGAGAAAATAAATTAAGTCAAAGACGAATAAGCCATGACTTTTTGAGGGAGCATATTAACTTATATTTTGTCGAGGTACCGAAAAAATGATTAATGGTTCATCCAATTCCCGTTATCTCCTCATTGTGGAAGATCCTCAAGGGAGAAGAACAATTACCCTAGAAGACATGAAATATTCTCTCGGCCGTAAGTCCGATAATCAAATTGTTCTTCGCTCCAAATACGCGTCTCGCTATCATGCGACTTTAATTAAAAAGAGTATTGATCGCCAAAATTTTTCCTATTGGATTCTTGATGGTGATTTAGAGGGGAATAAAAGTCATAATGGTATTTATGTCAATGGCTCTAAATGCTTGGTTCATGAATTAAAAGATGGTGATTTAATTAACTTTGGCTGTGATATAAATGCCAGTTTTCATTTAATAGCCAGTCAAGAAAAAATAGAGCAAGCACCGGTTAAAAGTTCAGGACAGCTACGAGTGGATCTGACGGAAAATGAAGCAAATTATAGCCAGGATAACCTCCACACGAAAAGTACCCTAATTCTCCATCATTCCCCATCCCAGACCATTAGTTTTGATAACAGGACTCAAGAGGAATCTTTCCTAGATATTCTCACGAATTTGCCTAACCGTTCTCTCTTTAATGAATATCTGTCAAATGCTATTAATAATGCCCAGAAAAGTAATCAAATGCTCGGTCTGTTATTAGTGGATGTAGAGCGGCTAAGAAATGTCAATAATCGACTAGGTTATCGACTGGGAGATAAGCTCTTAAAAATCGTCAGTGAACGGTTAAGAAAAAATTTGAGATCGGGGGATATAGTCGCTCGTTGGGGAGGGGACGAATTTATTATCCTGCTGCCACAAATTAATAATGCTAATGATCTGGAAAAAGTTAGTCAAAGAATTATTAAAACCCTAGAAAATAATTACGAAATCGAAAATCACTCCCTAGCCGTGCGATTAAATTTAGGTTCAGTTATCTGTCCCCCCGTCGGCACAGACAGAAAAATAATTTTACAGAAACTGGAGGAAAATTTAGTAGCGGTCAAGAATAATATCAACAATAATAACTCCAGGATAGAGTCAGTTAATGTTCACCCTAAAAATACTCGTAGTTCTAAAGTTGAATATTTTCTCTATCAGGCAATCAGAAATAATGAATTAGCTCTTTACTATCAACCGCAAGTTAATATGACTCAGGGACAAGTGGAAGGGTTAGAGGTATTATTGCGCTGGTTACACCCTCAATTCGGATTAATCGCTCCTAATCGTTTCTTACCCTTAATCCAAGAAAGCGAGTTAATCCTTGAGCTTAATCGTTGGGTACTGAAAAATGCCTGTCAACAAGCACAAATATGGCAGCAGCGAGGATTATTATACACTCCCATCTCGATCAATCTGTCCCCGCACCAATTGCGGGATCCCCAGTTGCTCACCATCCTCAAAGAAGTCTTGACTGAAACCAAAATCGGGACTTTCTTTCTGGAGATGGAAATAACCGAAACAAGTTTACTAGAAAATAGCAGCGAAACTGGTCGAATTCTTGGGGATTTGCAGGAATTGGGTATTAGTATCACCCTTGATGATTTTGGCAGCGGTTACGCATCGATCGCCTATCTCGGTCAATTTTCCGTGAAAAAACTGAAAATAGAGCAATCTTTAACGAAAAACCTGAGCAATAATCCCCAAGATACCCGTTTTATCTCGTCATTGTTGGCGATAGCGAAAAGTTTTAACTTAATAGTGATCGCCAAGGGAGTAGAAACCCAACAACAATTAGAAATCCTGCAAGAATTAGGTTGCGAGAGAATGCAAGGCAATCGCATCAGTGGCCCTCTAGCAGTGGAGGAAATGACTAAATTTCTCCACATCCACCGCAGCCTGTCAGTAATCAGTGATCAGTGATCAGTTACCAGTTATCAGCTCTGGGTTTTTAGTCAGGGGTATTAAGTGAGGAGGATGAAATAGCATTAACAGTGCTGTCCTTTCACTGATCACTGTTTACTGATAACTGATTACTGATAACTGATTTTGGTCACTGATTCCGGTATGATCTGAACAGAGAATCTAGGATCAAATACCTACTCATCGAAAATTTGGGTCTGAAACCCCGTCGTTCTACGACGGCTTTACTGTTAAATATGAGCATCGTTTACGAAATATATGCTAAAACGTGAGGTATGGAAAAAGCCTATTCGTTTCGATTTTACCCAACACCAGAACAAGAGTCGCTATTGCGGCGCACTTTGGGCTGTGTAAGATTGGTTTACAATAAAGCTCTCCATCTCAGAACACAAGCTTGGTACGAAAAGCAAGAAAGAGTAGGCTACGCTCAAACTTCTTCAATGTTGACCGATTGGAAAAAGCAAGAAGAATTAAACTTTCTCATTG
>NZ_JADEXI010000370.1:0-4669 GCF_015207185.1 Microcystis sp. LEGE 08355
AGCGGCCACCGAGAAAACCTTCACCAGATAAGTATTTTTACTCAAGTCTCTGGAGGGGGACAGCTTATGTGACAGTTGAGGGTGCGGAATGTGGGTTGAAAAAGCGAATAATCTCTCGTACATGATTGAGAAATTGACTGTCTTCTGTCAGTTGTGCGATCGGATTTTGTGCTTCCTGAGATAAGGTTTCATGTTCAACCTGATTTTTAGCCTCCAATTTTTCTAGTAAGGCTTTCAGACGGGCTAATTCTTGGCGATTTATTTGGACTTCTTCTTGCTGTATATTTGCTTCGGTATCCAGTTTTTTCCTGATTATTGCCAGATTATCCTCTAAAATAGAGACGCGATTGCGCAACTCTACTACATCCTCTCTGGGATACTCAATCTGTTGTCGAATCATTGACAAACGCACGGCTAAATATTGATAAGCCCGAATCGCCAGACGTAAAGCTGTCAATAATAAAGTTGCACCAGAACTCACATATCCTACTGCACTAATTCCCGTTGCTGCTAAGGTATAAAGTCCAATTCCTGACAGCAAATGTAAGGCAATTGCGAGCCGAATTGACCAACGCGCTACTGTCTTAACATAATCAACTTGTTTCCGATCTACGGGAATATTTTTTTCTTGAGAAATTGCTGCTTCTGCGATGACTTCTTGGGCATCAAAATAAATGTTCCAAGGAACAGTCACAATCACTAACAACCACCAAAAACTGGCGATCCCAATCAACCAATCGATTAAATTTCCTGACGGGATGTGCAACCATTGTAAAACCCCAAAAGCTAGTAAGACTAAGGCTCCAAAAATCACACAAAATCCGATAAATCCTAGGTAGCTTAAAAACATCTCAATCACCTCTTTTTTATTTCTCTTTACTGGCTCTACCGAACTTAGTATGCTAAACTGATGATTGAAAAAGGGAACGGGGAACGGGGAAAAGGGTTGAGATTTTGGCAACAACTAAGAAATGATTATTGAAGGAAAAGGTGACGTTATGGACAATAAGCAGAGAATAGTCTGGTTTTTTTTAGTGCTTGAACCTTAGCAAAGCTGAGTCAAAAACATCGCAAACAATTGACAAAAATTGCGGCAATGTCTGTCTATATAAGGGTTTCATTCCTTATATAGACAGACATTGCATAAGACAAACCGAAGAACCTGTTATTTTTACATAACAGGTTCGGTAGAACCCTCTTTTTTATGCTAGAAAAAGGTTGGTCAAGTTTCACTAGCGGTTGTGACACTTTGTGAATTTACCCATAAAATAGCCTAATTGTGAACCATAACTTGGCTGTTTGACAACGAGTATAGTGTAGGTTGGGTTGCAGCATGAAACCCAACGCCCGCTCATGTTACGCTACTGCTAACCCATCCTACAAATAATTGTGTCTCCCTACTTAAATTGAGAAAACAAGGGTGATCGATCCATGAAGGTTATCAATTTTTAGAGAATTGTTAGATAAGTATCTAGAGATTTGGAGGATAGAACTTTCAAAGTTTGGTTTTGTAGGTCTAATTCTAAACCCAGTGCTTCTAGGGGGATTACTCCAATTAAAGGATTGCGACCACAGGGTAATTCTAAACATTCAAAAGTTCCCTCGCGACCACAAAGCAATATTTTAGCATCCTGAAAGACTCTCGCTTTGCTCAATCCAGTTGCGGTACTAACATCGACTTCTTTAAGTAAATCTAGCCCCAGTCTGTCAATAATATTAGCAGGTAAACAGAGGGTTGTTGCTCCCGTATCAACTAAAACTTTTGGTAAAGTAACAGAGCGAATTGGCTCTTCTGGTTTCTGTGTGGAAACGAGGTCTATACTGATAGAATATCCGCCAAAATAGCACTGAAAGTCTTGCCCGATCAGCATTTCACGATTCCATAAGCAAAAATTATCAGACAAAATCGAGAAGAGCCGCGAATTTCTGAAGGAGAGATAAAACCTCTAGCAGCTGCTGATTCATCGGCACGATTAATTATTGTCAAAGGTGTGAAAACTTTGCCCATCGGATTTGTCTGTTTCTTTTCCATATTATTATTTAGTAATCCCTATAATTAGAGAATATATTTTGAGACTAACTAGAGATTAGAGCGGTTACTAATCACTGATTCTAGCTGATAGCTGATAACTAAAAAACTGATTACTGATAACTGATAACTGATAACTGATTTAAGGTCTTTGCAGGAAGATTAATTCTTCAACGGGGAGGAAATCATAGTATTGACCTTGATTAGCTAAAACTGCGATTAAATGGAGACGAGCATCGGGTTCAATGTGTAATCCTTCCCAGGGGACAGCAATTTCCAAACATTGATTAAAAGAAGCTTTGGCACTACTAGGAACTCGTTGCCAAGTAAAATATTCTTGAGCGAATTCTAACCAAGTAAATTCCGTGATTAAATTTATTCCTAGATGATGATGATAACCGTAATCGAGGGGCGATCGAGGGGGAATATCTGCTAAGGGAATTGGACTTTGCAGACGATGCACTTCATCATAATACCAATATAAATGCACTTCAGGCGGGATATCTTTGCCTAATTCTGCCCCCGGTTTCCAATCGAAACGCAGATAAAAATTGAGGTGATCCCAACCGAAAAAGAGCCTTTGTACTAAGGAAGTCCGGTGCATTGTACCACTGGCGCCACCAATTTCGATCCGTCCGGCTTTATCCCAATCCTGTTCGTCCCCAAAACCGTCGATAATGGGGTGAATAAAAGCTAGTGGACGATTACTTTGTTTATCTCCGTGTTCTTCCACCGGTTCGAGCAAATAGGAGGGAATTGGCTCATTTAAAGCTTGATAAAGAGCGATTAGGTGTTCGCGGAAAAGTTGGTCAAAAATTGCGTCATGATTGGAGGAATGGCCATAACCAAACCACCAAAACCAATCGGAACCCTCCGCTGCATACAATGCTTCCCACGCATCGGGGTTATTATCTTCCGTCGCTTCCGGGTGATTAGCGAGGGTTTGACGGGCTAAAATTAGATATTCCCAAGCTTTATTTTTAGCGGGATCGCCGATCCAAGTGGTAAAATTGGCATCGATCCAAGAGCCGCTATGAAGTTGATTGACAGGGATTTTGGCATTAGCGGGAAAGCGATCGAGATATTCCGAGACGGTGACTAATTCGATCGCTTGGTGGTCGCTTAAAAGTTGATAAAGGCTCTCTAGGAAGGGTAAACCGTCTTGATGATAGTTTTCCCAACAGTTTTCGCCATCTAGCGCAATGGTAACTAACCAGGGTTTTTCTAGGGTCGTGGTTTCTGCGTTGGTTTTCAGCTGTTCGGCGATCGCTTCTAGGTGTTTAACTAAGTCTGTAGCGGCCTCTTGCGCTTTCATGCCACTATAGCTAAATCCGATCAGATCCGAGAGACGATGATCGCGGAAAACCATCGATAAATTGCCGTTGCTAGTTTCCAGAAGGTAGGGACGATAAAGCAATTCTGGTTCGCTAATATTGCCTTTTTCGTCGCGATGAAAGTAATGTCCCAGAGACCAACCTAACACCCCCTCATCGGAACATAACCACTGAAAACCCTGTTTAGCGACAGCGGGGAGAATTGCGGGACTAACGGATTGTTCCGAGGGCCAAAGTCCTCGAGGTTGTTTATCAAAGCGATCAATGTAGATTTGCCAAGCTTTCCGGAGATGACGGTAAATATCTTCAGGATAGTGGAAATATTGACGAGGAAGGGTCATATTCGGCACCGCTACCCGGCCGGCTTCCGAGTTGGCCAGCAGGGGTAAAATCGGATGGGTGTAGGGACTGGTAATGATTTCTAGTTGTCCAGTTTCCTGCATTAACCGGTGTTGCGGCAAGATACGACGCAGAATTTGACGCTGTTTGGAGATAATTCGCTGGCGATCGCTTAAAGTGAAGTTTTTTCCCTGTTCTAACCAAGTAGCGATTTCCGGGTCACTGTGAAAGATAGGATCGATCCACGCGAGGTTATGCCAAGCCAAGAGATCGCTATAATCTTGCAGATTCCAATGGCTAATACACCAACTATGACCGTTTTCTTGACGCTGTGCGTATAATTGGGCGTAACGGGGGTGCGGATCGATCAGGGTACGATGGTTAGCATCGAAAAAGTGTTCAAGGATAAAGTGTTTTTGTGCCAGGGTTAATTGCGCTTCTGGGGTGACGGTGAGAGCAAGATAGGGGTCTATAGCTAGTCCATTGACGTAATCCTCTAATTGCAGGATTAAAGAGGGGACAAGGTTGACTGTTTGGTGTAATTTCGGGTAACGTTCTAGAATCAGGATTAAATCGAGATAATCTTTCACCCCATGCAGTCGCACCCAGGGTAAGCGATATTGTCCCGAAGCATCGGTGCGAGTTTGACAGGATTTGTAGAGGGGTTGGTGTTGATGCCAAATAAAAGCGACGTAGAGAGGATAGGTCATGATAATACCGAGAAAAAGTGCATATAACAGGCTATTTAGCCGTTATTTAGATAATAGTGGACAAAAAGCCTGTTATAGATTCTTAAAAGTTGATTTCGGTCACTACCATAATCCTATCAACGGGTTTTGAGAGGGTATCGTCTCTTTGTATTTGTTAAAGGATCGGATTCTCCGGTGATGAGTATTGGGAGTTCAATTGCCGCAATTCTTACTGACGACCGACGACCGACTCCTTACCCCACAGTTAAGTAGATAGG
>NZ_JADEXI010000371.1:0-4658 GCF_015207185.1 Microcystis sp. LEGE 08355
ATTAACCATCTCTGCCATTACTTATGAAAAATGGTACTACCATACTTAAATTATAGTTTCCAGGAGGAAGTCAACTCTCGCCTCAATCCTTAAGAAATCCTCAAGAAATCCTTTCCCCGCTCTCGTTTCTGAATTGCCAAGAATTGCGTTAGAATTAAAGAAATATTACAAGTGGTTGACAAAAATGAGTAAGCCTGATACACAAGCCATTGCCCTCCAGTTAGAAAGCAGCAACTCTAAAGATCGTCTGCTGGCCTTGGCATCCCTGCGAGAAGTGACGCCGGAGGAAGCTGTACCCTTGATCAAAAAAGTCCTTTATGATGAAATGCTACCAGTGCGATCGATGGCTGTCTTTGCTTTGGGAGTCAAACAAACCGAGGAATGCTTTCCTATCCTCGTGGATTTGTTAGCCAATGATGCCGATTATGGCATTCGCGCCGATGCTGCGGGGGCCTTAGGTTATTTAGAAGATATTCGCGCTTTTGAACCCCTACAACGGGCTTTTTACGAAGACACGCAATGGTTAGTCCGCTTCAGTGCTGCCGTCGCTTTGGGCAATTTGGGCGATATTCGGGCTAAACAGGTGTTATTATCGGCCCTCGATAGTAACGAAGCGGTTATTCAACAGGCCGCTATTGCCGCTCTTGGGGAAATCAAAGCAGTGGAAACCGTCGAGAAGCTTTTAACTTTTGTTAACTCCGATGACTGGTTAATCCGGCAGCGATTAGCGGAAGCT
The DNA here is from genome assembly GCF_015207185.1 of Microcystis sp. LEGE 08355. Classification (NCBI taxonomy): domain Bacteria; kingdom Bacillati; phylum Cyanobacteriota; class Cyanophyceae; order Chroococcales; family Microcystaceae; genus Microcystis; species Microcystis sp. LEGE 08355. The sequence goes on from NZ_JADEXI010000371.1 coordinate 737, forward strand.
TTAGGCCACCTTCCGGCGGAAAAAACGATCGCAGCCTTAAAATTTTTGGTCAAGGACGAACATCCGCAAGTGCGCGAAGCGGCCTGTTTATCCTTGCAAAAATTAGCCAACGTCTAGGTGATAGAATAAATAATCTATTCTTTCAGAGCGATCGATCTTTGCCTACAGCCATTCATGGACATTCAAGAATTTATTAATCTCTGTGCGGGTAAATGGTTTTCTCAGCGCACCAGTTATCAATTAGCTGCCCAAAAAGTTGCCAATAATAAAGCAGAAATCACCATCGATTTGCTGGCTGCCGATGCTGCCGATGTGGTGCAATTATGTTTAGAGAATAACTGTCAGTCCCCGGCCAGTCTAGGGGGATGGAAAGCGACTTGGGATAATTCCGTGGACTATGGACAACCGAAAAAAATCGGTTCTAGCTATTTAGTTTGGCTGCCCTCAGAGAATCCTTGGCAAGGAAAATTAATCACATCGGACGGTAAATCGGCAGCGCTGGGAGAATATCATCTCAGAAGCGATCAAGCTTTAACTTTAACCATCGAGGACAATCACCATCGTATCGAGGAAAGAATCTGGTTTGCTAGTCCTAATCTGAGATTGCGTACCAGTATTATCCAGTCGGTCAATGGCGATCGCCAGACGGTTTTCTATTCGGAAATTCGCAAAATGGTTGCTCCTAAGTAGGGTTTGCCGAATAAATCTTAAAACCTTGTTAGGTAAGACTTTTTGGAAATCAACAAGTACCGGATATGGGAGTGGTCGGGGGGAAAATTCCTGGACTTTTTCCCTGAAAATTAGGTAATTGACCAGATGAAAATCGGTAAAACCCTACACCCCACACCCCACACCCCACACCCTGTCCCCAGGAAAAACTTTTTCAGCAGACCCTAAGTAGTTGCTGTCCCCAATCTCTGAGGTGGGGAAGACAGGATTAATCTTCCACCACTCCAGTCAAATCCTCCTAACGTCGGCCGCGTCTGCTGCTGCCGAAACCACTGCGACTAGGGGTACGTCGGGAACCGGAGGAACCGAAACTAGGAGAACGTTTGACAGTATCAGATTTACCCGAATTCTTCAGGGTACTGGAACCATAACCGGAACCACTGGGTTTTGTGGTGGTGGTGGTGCTGCGATTGGGACTAGAGGAAGTATTACTGGGATAACGACGTAAATTGCCAGTAGAACGGAGAGTTTGCCGGTTTTTGACTGCCGGAGGTGGACTATTATGTTTAGTCCGGTATTGATCTACTGCCTGATTATAGGTGGAACCGTAACCACCAAAACCGGTCATCACACCCCCCGGAGTATAGAGGGGAGGAACGTAGTATTGAGGACGAAAGAGCAAACTACCCAAAGCTTGACCAGCAACAGCACCGAAAAAAGGACTCCAAAAACTCGATTCTTGCCGAATCACCACGGTTTCCTGTTGTCCGGTTTGGGGATTGTTCCGCACTTCCGTGACATTATGGACATACTCGATTTTAAAATCTTCGGTCATGTACAGGGTAGCCTGATCACCGTTGATTTCTACCGCGGTTTTTTCCCCTTTAGCAATAGCTTCATCGCTTAATCTAGCCATTTGCAGGTTAGTGGTGCGAAAGAGGGGAGAAGTCCCCGCAGGGGTGTTTAACAGCATTAAGGTATAAGTGCCATCTCCGTCATCGTAGGTAGCTTGTTGCACCTCGTAGCGACCGCTACTAACCTGATTGGATTCTTGTCTTACACTACTGTTATTAGCTGACGGTGACTGAGTTTGATTTGACGACGAACCACAGGCCACCGTTGTGCAACAAAGGGTAAGAATTAAAAGGATTGTCGTTACTTGGCGCAGCATAAGGGCAAAATTAAGACTATAAAGGCAGTAATTCGGGGAAATTGAGTAATAGTTGCTCATTGGTCAATTCATCCCCCAATTGAGCAGGAGAAAAATGTACCTGAATCGCACGCAGCCGACCTTGGTAGTGAAGGTTAATTATTGATTTTAAACCATCTTCCAGGGCCTCTCGATCGGCTAGGCTAGTTTCTAAAGCAGCACTCTCACCCTCGAATGCTATTGTGATCATAACAACTAAGTTATCGGTGACGGGTAAAGTTAAGGGTTCCTTTTCCCCCACTTCCCCAGACACCGATTCACTTAAGTATCTGGCCGCGGAATCGGTAAACAGTTCGTTAACGTAGTCTCCCGCTTCCCCCTCACTCCAAAAAATATCGCCCTCATTAGCCACAGAAAACCAATAGAGGTTCATCTGCAGCAGATTTTGACAAATTTCTACTAAACCCTCTCCCATGACCTCTAAATCGCCTTCGGAATCGATCGCCTCCCGGCCGGTACGATTAAGAATACCGATCAGGGGTGCGACTTCTTGGCCGTAGAGATGCAAAAATAAGCGACAGACCACATAGCGAGTTTTTCCCGCAAATTTCTTAAAGCGATCGCCTAAAGAACTCATAATAGACCTCTGGTAAAAATCAAAAATTGTCGTTAAGGTTAGGAGTCAGTAGTCAGTAGTCAGGAGATAGGAGACTTTTTTATTTATTCTCCCCACTTCCCACTTCCCACTTCCCACTTCCCACTTTCAAGTCAGTAGTCTTGGAGCCATCAGCTAGATCAAGGTGATAATCAAGTAAACAGGAAAAAAGCCCTCAGCTTTTATTTATTTTGCCATTTTCTAGGCTCCTATGCCTTGATGCCCTGTTAAGTAGTCGGACATAAATTCTGTTGTCTATCTTAAGAAATGTAAATTGCCGCAATTCTTCCTGATGACCGACTCCTGACTCCTGACGACCGGCTACTGACTCCTTACCCCACAGTTAACTTGACTTTTGTCCAACTACTTAACAGTCTATAATTACTTAGAATCCTATTGGTGTGAGCAAATGGCTGTCCAACTACAACAAGCTTTAGTGGTTGCTTCCTATATCTTGAAACAGCGTCTAGCAGGAAAAAAGCGTTTTCCCTTAGTTTTAATGCTAGAACCCCTATTTCGCTGTAATTTAGCCTGTACTGGCTGCGGTAAGATTCAACATCCCCCGGAAATCCTCCGTAATCATCTCACCCCAGCAGAATGTTTCGCAGCGGTGGAAGAATGCGGGGTTCCCGTGGTTTCCATCCCCGGGGGCGAGCCGCTTTTACATCCACAAATCGATGAAATTGTCAAGGGGTTAGTGGACAGAAAAAAATTCGTCTATCTGTGTACCAATGCTCTGTTATTGGAGAAAAGCCTGGATAAATTTACTCCTTCCCCCTATCTTACCTTTAGTGTCCATCTGGATGGTCTCAAAGAACATCACGATCGCTGTGTGGATCGAGAGGGAGTATTCGATAAGGCAGTACAAGGGATTAAAGCGGCGAAAGCGAGAGGTTTTCGGGTTACTACTAATACCACGGTTTTTGAAGGCACAGATGCGCGAGAAATGCAGGAATTTTTCGATTTTCTCGCTACTTTGGGTATCGATGGTATGATGATTTCCCCCGGTTACAGTTATGAGTGGGCCCCGGATCAAGATAGTTTCTTAAAACGGGAGCAAACCAGAGCTTTATTCCGAGAAATTCTCTCACCCTGGAAATCAGGTCAGAAAAAGTGGAATTTTAACCATAATCCTCTCTTTCTCGATTTTCTCATCGGTGAACAGGACTATGAATGCACTCCCTGGGGTAGTCCTAGCTATAGTCTTTTAGGATGGCAAAAACCCTGTTATCTGCTTAACGAAGGTCATTACAAAAGCTTTCGGGAACTTTTAGCAGAAACCAATTGGGATAACTACGGTCGGGCCAGTGGCAATCCTCAATGTGCCGATTGTATGGTACATTGCGGCTATGAACCGACCGCGGCCATGGCAGCTTTTAAACCGGCTAATATGGGACGTGCGATGCAGAGTTTAATCGGAGTCTAATCTAGGGTCTGCTGAATAAATC
>NZ_JADEXI010000372.1:0-4621 GCF_015207185.1 Microcystis sp. LEGE 08355
TCTTCTTCTATCAGTGCCGGAGAGGTGGCAGTTTCGTCGCTTTTGGCAATCGTCATTTTTTCGGCCTCTCTAGGTGGTAGTATCCATATTTTTGACTCTCGATCAATTCTATGATAACTTCATTGCCCACTTGATCATCTTTGCTCAAAAATATTATTGATGAATAAGCAAAAATTTTTTAACTCGCCGCAGTCTTAGGTGTTGGCGCCGAAGCTTGAGATAATCAGATAGCTATCATCTCAAAAACTATCACCATGACGATCGATCCGCAACAACTCATCGAACTAGCTCTCACATCGGGAGCGTTGGCAGCCGAAGTTTATCAATCTTCCTCCCTTTCCCATCCCGTTTTTTTTGAGGCTAATCGTCTCAAACAGCTAGAAAGTTCCGAATCCGTGGGAACTGCCTTAAGATTATGGCGCGAGGGTTGTCCAGGGTTAGCGGTGGGTTATGGTGATGTGGAACCGGAAATTTTAGTAGAAACAGCGTTAAATTTATCCTATCTCAATGCCCCAGAAGAAATCGAATTTTCGGCACCACGACAGGCAATTTATGACCCGATTGGACAGGATGTGGCGGTAGAATCTTTAATCGAGATGGGTAATCAAATGATTGGCCAAATTCGCCAAGTTTATCCTGAGGTTATTTGTAGTGGTGAATGGGAATGTGAACGGGAAATCACCCGTTTGGTTAATTCCCAGGGTTTATATTGTCAATATACCGATACAGCTTTGAGTTATTATCTGGGGATTGAATGGGTACGGGGGGAGGATTTTCTCGCGGTTTATGATGGGGAATATACTCGCAGTACACCTCATCCCGATACGGTAATTAAACAGTTATTGCAGCGACTACAATGGGCAGCCAATAATGTGGATAGTCCCACGGGTAAATTACCAATTTTATTGACCGCTAATGCAGTTACCCTGTTATGGGGTACGGTGGGTATGGCTTTAAATGGTAAACAGATATTAGAAAAGTCCTCGCCCTGGAGTGATAAAATCGGTCAACTGGTGATGTCAGACAAGTTGACTTTATCCCAACAACCGGAGCGAGAACCCTATAGTTGTCCCTTTGATGATGAGGGAACTCCCACCAAATTTTTATCTTTAATTGAGGGAGGTAGAGTTAAAGAATTCTATAGCGATCGTACCACGGCCAGATTATTAAAAACTCCTCCGACGGGGAACGGTTTTCGTCCTAGTTTAGGGGTTTATCCCATGCCAGATTTGGTTAATCTAATCGTTGCACCGGGAGAGGGAACTTTAGAGGATTTAATCTCGCAAATAGACGAAGGCTTAGTTATTGACCAAATTTTAGGTCATGGGGCCGATATTTCTGGCGATTTTTCTGTCAATATCGATCTGGGTTATCGCATAGAAAAGGGCAAAATCACCGGACGAGTTAAAGATACAATGGTGACGGGAAATGTTTATACAGCTTTGCAGAATTTAATCGCTTTAGGGTCCGATAATCAATGGAATGGTTCCTGTTATACCCCCTCCCTAATTGTTGATAGTTTATCGGTGGTGGGGTAAAAATGTTATCAGTTATCAGTTATCAGTTATCAGTTATCAGATGTGAGTTTTCAGTTCACTGTTCACTGTTCACTGAAATTAACTCAGCCTACTTTTTGGGGTTAATTTTTTTGGGCTTTATTTGACCTGAAAAGAGGGGGGTCGCAGGCCAGCACAGATTCCCATTCTATAAGAAATTATCTGTCAAATCGTGGGGTTTTGTCAAGCTTTTTTGGAAAAAAAAATTTACCGACACTCAAGGGGAGAAAATTGTCGGCAGAGATATTATTTAATCCCCCCCGTGAGTCGGTATTTTTCAGCTTGGCATTAACGCTTTAGTTGTCGAGGCACCAAGGCGATTTAATTGCCGATTAATTTGCCATCCGACGAGGGTTAAACCCAACCACTGACTGAAGATTGCTAAAGCGAAAGAGGGAAGTGTAGCGTATTTAGTAGCGGCAATGGGAAGAAAAGTAAAAAACCATAAAAGCGGAGATTGACTGGGATTAACTCTCAAGACAGCAAAACAGAGGAAGGGGAAAATAATCAAAATGCCGATGCTAGTGGCTGCCAGCAAAGCGCGTTTATTTGTGCTGGCTAACATCAATAATTGGGCGATAGCGGCATAGACTAAAATCATGTTCATTGCCAAGAGAAACCCGGCTGCAGTGGCTAGTTTATATTGATGGAGAGGGGCGATAAAAATAGCGGGAAGGATGAATAAAATGGCAATGGCGACGTTAACAGCCATGGCTAGGGTAGAAGGGCTTTTTTCGCCAAAGATTAAAGCTTTCCCCAGACTAATGCCCGTTTTTCCTTGCAGATGACGATAGCGCGCCCAATCTTGGAGAGTTTGACGGGGGGGAGTGAGGGCAAAAAGGATTAACAAGCCAAAAATTGCCACAAAAACGCTAAGAATCGCAAAATTATCGAAAAGATAGCTCGGTTCCAGCGTTTGGAAGACAAAACCTAGGCTAATGGCACTAAAACAGCCCATCATCCAGTAACTTTGGGGTTTACTAACAAGAGTAGCGAGGGGATTATGGAAGCGACGCTGGATAATTCTGGTTAACCCGTAGGTACAGAGGGCAAAATTGAGCAAAATTAAGCTAATACCCATTATCACCGATTGCCAGAGAGATTGACCGTACCAACGCAGCCCGAAGATTTGTGAGATTCCTAGATAGCGTACCGCATCGGGGGGGAGAAAGGTAGATTTAACTAGATAGGGGAGGACAAAACTAGGATTAAAGAGAATTAACCAATCAAAGGGGGTACGGGAACCACCATAGCCCGATAAAGTAAAAATACTGCTATAAAACACAAAGATTAAGACTGTTGCGCTGCCTAACCAGGGTTGAAATCCCCCTAACCATGGCGTGGCTAAAGCGAAACTCAGGGCGGCATGATAGAAAAAGGCACAACTAGCGATCAGAACCCCGTAGAAGGCTAAAATTAACGAAAAGGGAATACCTGCTAATAAACCCGCTCCCAAGTGAAAGGGTAAAGCGAGAACACAGACGAGATAGAGGAGAATGGGAACCCCGAAAATTTTGCCGATAAAAATCGTTTTGGCGGGTTGGGGACTCAGACGGATAAAATTAAGTGTACCCCGGCGCTCTTCCCCGGAAAGATCGGCGATTAATTGATAGGTTCCCACCACTAAAAGAGCGAAAATGCTGGTAATACTCAGAAAAGTGAAGATATCTAACCACCATAACCGGGAGATAATCATCCATTGACCATTTAGGTCTTGGATGCAGTATTTAATCCCACTATAGGGCTCATAATCGTTGTTATGAGGGGGATTAGCGGTACAGTAACGACTAAATCCCGCCGCTACCGGTAAGAGATTTTGATAGTACAAATAAACTAATAATTGACCAACGAGGGAGATAATCGAGGCGATCGAGATATTTTTCGGGGTTAATCTTCCTTGCCATTCTCGCATAATTTGCGGGTTGGTTTCCGTAAGGCGAGCGATTATTGTCGCTATCATATTTCTGTCCTCTCTACAGCCGTTATTAGGAGCTAATCCTAGATTAACCCAGTAACTTCTCGATCGGTTTGGGGATGAAGAAATCCATCGAGATGCGGCTAAAATCTGGGTTCGGGAATCAAAAAAGGGAAAAGTGCCAGACCAGTGAGCTTCTGTTTTACACTAGAATTTGGCCGCCTGAATCTAGATCTATGCCCACTCTGACCCTCAATTTTCCCCTAACTGCCGTTGTCGGCCAAGAAGCGATTAAATTAGCCCTACTCTTAGCCGCCGTGGATCCCGCCCTGGGGGGTGTGGTAATTGCCGGGCGTCGGGGAACCGCCAAATCAGTCATGGCGCGGGCGATACATTCCCTATTGCCACCGATCGAAATTATCGCAGGTAATGTCTTTAATTGTGATCCCAACAATCCCGACGAATGGGACGATCGCACTAAAGAAGAATATAGCAGTGGAGAGGTCGCCACGGAAGTCATCCGGGCCCCTTTCGTGCAGATTCCCCTAGGAGTCACCGAGGATCGTTTATTGGGTTCCGTCGATGTGGAAGAATCGGTGAAACAGGGGGAACCAGTCTTTCAACCCGGTTTATTAGCCAGCGCCCATCGGGGAATTCTCTACATCGATGAAATTAATCTACTTGATGACCAAATTGCTAACCAATTACTAACGGTTTTAAGCGAAGGACGTAACCAAATCGAACGGGAAGGCATCAGTTTTCAACATCCCTGTAAACCAATCCTGATCGCTACTTATAACCCAGAAGAAGGGGATTTACGACCCCATTTATTAGATAGAATTGCCATTGCTCTTTCCGCCGATGGTGTCCTTAGTTTAGACCAACGAGTAACCGCCGTCAATCAGGCGATCGAGTATGCTGTTTCTCCCAGCGCTTTTATCGCCCAATATGCCCAAGAAATAGATGATCTAAAAACCGAAATTATTCTGGCGAGGGAATGGTTAAAAGAGGTAAAAATTAAACCCGAACAAATTAGTTATCTAGTGGAGGAAGCGGTGCGCGGTAGGGTAGAAGGTCATCGCGCCGAGATTTTTGCAGTGAGAGTAGCCAAGGCCGCCGCCGCTTTAGAAGGTCGGGATTTAGTCAGTGC
>NZ_JADEXI010000373.1:0-4620 GCF_015207185.1 Microcystis sp. LEGE 08355
GTGTAGGGTTTTACCCATTTTCAGGGGGTCAATTACCTAATTTTCAGGGAAAAAGAGCCTAAATTTCCCCCCCGATCCCCCCAAGGTCTGGCACTTTTTGATGGGAAAAAAGTCTAAAATTCTTATACTTATACAACAAGGTTTTTAGATTTATTCAGCAGACCCTAGGTAGTTCTAATGAACTACTTATTACCGCTTCTTTACTGTGGGGCGATCGCTTTTTATGCAAACAAAATAGAAAGGTTATTAATTGGATTAAGCGATTTATGAGGCTGCCGCAAAACTAACGCGACGATAAATTTCTAGCAAGGGAAGTTCAACGTTTAAACTCTCCAGAGGGATTATTTGACTAAGTTGATCGTAGGTTTGTAGTTGCCAGCGATCGCTCTGTGCGAGTCTGAAATATTGCTCAATGTAGGGTTCAGTTTGACTAACGAGCAGATATTCACAAAAACTTGACAGGGAACGATATTTTCTAAACTTATCACCTCGATCATAGGCTTCTGTGGCGGGGGAAAGCACCTCTACAATAAATAAAGGATTAAGAATTTCATCTTTGCGATCGCCGTTAAATTCCGGTTCATGGTTAACAACCATGAGATCGGTATAGGTTCCACAATTATATTCAGGAATCCACAGCCGCAGATCGCTGTTATACAGACGAAAATCCCTATCTCTCAATAAAAATCCCAAAAAAACCGAGATATTGATCGCAATTGCGCTGTGGGTTGCGGTTCCTCCAGGCATAAGAATCATTTCTCCATGGCAATATTCATAACGTTCCTGAGAAGTTTCAGCGATCGCCCGATATGCTTCCAAAGTGACAGGGGTTTTGGTGACTGTCGCAATAGTCGGTTTTTCTTGAGCGATAATCATGTTTGTCTTTCTCCGATATTCTATTAATTAATTTTATGGTTATTTTTTAGGGATTGTGGGGAAGCGATCGCTTTTTATCAAAACAGAATAGAAAGAGCGATCGCCTTGTGATCATCAATTAATAAAACAATAAAATTCGGTAAAAATGAACCAAGCCAGTCTTCAATATTTATCCGATAAAAATGGCTAAAAGCTGGGAATTTGATCGGTTGGCTTTTGAAGATTTGGCTTGGTGGGTTGAGGATGACCGCAAGCAGACTTTAAAAATCATTAGGCTGATTCAGAAAGTTCAACGGTATCCTTTTCATGGAAAGAAAGTCAGGTACTCAGGTTTGCTAATTGTTCCTGAATATTAGCTTCAGTAGAGAGTTTTTCGGATTTTTCCCATAGATCCTTGAAGATACTTTTATCTGTCTCGACAACTCTTGTTTGATAGGAAATATAACCTGATTCTGTTTGACCATTCATAATTCTTCTCGCTGTAAAAGAATTTCTGGGAACAGATAAGTTTTCGCTAATCAATAGGTTGGTATCATCCCAACGATAGCCTTCAACATTTTTGGCTTTTTCATGACAAATACAAGCAACTTCTATGCCACAGTTAAGTTGTTCCTGAATCACCTGTAAATGCTTTTGAGTCGGAACTTCAGGAAGAATAAAGACTCGTTGAATAGAAATCTTCCTTTCGATTAGTTCTTGGTTAACTTCCCAGAATTTTTGACCAAGGGGATTATCCCACCAGATGCAATCTGTCATGGAGTGAACAGCCAAGATTCGAGATTGACTTTTAGGATCAATGTGTTTGAGTAGTTGACCAACCTTTTCTAAACGGGATTCGCCGCTAATTTCAATGTTAATTTCAGGCATAATTGTGTTAGTCAAAATTGTGCCATCAAGGAGGGTTAGATTATTTTCATCTAATTTAACATCGGTCAAGTTAGCTCCCGTTAAATTAGCTTTGCTCAAATTGGCTCTTGTTAAATCAGCTTTGCTCAAATTGGCATGACTTAAATCGGCTCCTGTTAAATCAGCATTAGTTAAATTAACCTCCAAAAGATTAGCCTTACTGAAGTTACATCCCATCAATTTTGCATCGGAAAGATTGGCCTCACCATCCATTAAATTGACTTGGCTGAAATTCAGTCCCCGAAAATCTCGTTCGCCAATTTTGTGCAAATATGTCAATTCTCTCGTGCTATGAATATCGGGGTGATATTCATCGGGTGCATAAACGGCAATCATCGCTTTGACGTAGGCGAAAAAATAAGCCTTGAGAATATTTTCGTGGGTGTGGATGGTAATCACTTTTTTACCATCATACTCGACCATCACCTTGACAGTTACGTCTCCTTGTTGACCTTCTTTTAAGTTGGCCAAATAGACAGATTTAAGGTGATGTTTAATTTCAACTAAATGAGCTAGAGCCTCATTAAAAGCAGTAAAAAGTGCATCTACTGAACCTTTTTTAAAGGCCGATTCAGTGTAACGCTCTTGGGTTTTTGTATTACATAGGATAACTGTCGCGGAAGTTAAATTGTTATTGGCACAGAGAATTTCAAATTTCTCAATTTTCCAGCCTTGAAAAAGCAAAAGATTATCTTCAAAGAATAAGTTGTGTTGAGGCTCGTTTTCTAAAAGCTGATTGAGTTTTACTTTCTCATGTTCCATGGCAGCTTTACCGAGATTTTTGAGAGTTCTTTCGATAGATGCTGGCGAGGTATCTTCCCCTAAAAACTGTAAGAATAGGGAAGGAGAACCCACAAAAGGATACCCACTGGCAATGAATTCTCGATCTCTGATGGTGATAATACCTGCTAGGCTATACTTTCTGGCAATCTCAACTTGAATTGCCGTTGTTAAATTAACGTTGGGATATTTTTCTAGGTCAATTTCTTTCAAGTTAACTTGACCGACGTTAATCTTGCTCAGAAGTTCAATGATCGAACGATTGGCATATTCTTGAGATTTCAGATTTTTGATATTATGCCAAATTTGTATTAATCCCATTTCGCCGATGTAAGGATTAATTTTTCTCTCTAAAACAAGTCCCATAACCCTAGTAGCTTCACTGTTAAGAGTCGTCTGATTTCGTAATAAAAACTCTTCCATCAGATCAGCGTCAATTAAGACTTTTGGAGCTTGAGAATTGTTATCTTTTGATTGGAATACCTCTAAGTTACCCAGAAAAAAATCAATATTTATATTAGGATGATTAGTCACTTTATGCAAACTAAGCTTGATTTCGTACTGCACAAAATCATCAGATTCGCTTTCGAGATTATTTCTCAAATCCCAAAGTTTTTTAATCACTTGAGGCTCAGGATATTCTCCCAATTTCCTTATGATTTCAGCACGGATATCGCTATCCTGTTCCTTTTCTAGTTGAGCTAACAAACCATTAGTGACCGATGTTGGTATCTCGCACAATAACTCTGTGTTTTCCATTTTTAAATCAATATCCTTGATAGGTGGTCTTCTCATCCGCACTAATTGTGTCTGACAGTAAAAGACTGCTCTAATTGAGAATTTTCAGCGTAGCGTGTTGGCAAAACTCTCACTAATTCATCGTCATTAATGTCAACAAAATAGCCCTTTTTAAAGAGAATCCTTCTTAGGGAAGTAATTCCCACACGCTCACTTTCATCTAAATCAAGGTAAAGTTTAAGATAGGATCCTAGATTTTTGTTGAAATCTGCGTTTAGATTTTTGCCGCTGCTATGATTGAACTTTTCAGCCAGGTCATCCGCGGAATAAAGTCCTGTAGCCGCCAGATAGAAAATAATTTTGTATTTTTCAGATAGGGGTTCGATTTCTGCCAACAAAGCTTCTAGCTTGGGTATATCCAAACCACAGTTTCTTGCCTGCTTTTGGGCTTCACACAGTGATGGGGGCATTGACGAGAGCGTCTTCATGGCTGTATTACAGTTTCTTGCCTGCCTTTCGGCATCGGATAGGTTTTGGGGCATTTCGGATAGGTTTTGGGGCATTGACGAGAGCGTCTTCATGGCTGTATTTTCGAGCTAGTTAGCATATTTTGAAATGGAGTACCAACAATTATTGTTTAATGATAGCAATATTTGTTGGTTTAAATGGACAACAATTGTTGGTTTAACTTTGCAATATTTGTTGGTTTAACTTTGCAATATTTGTTGGTTGATATCCTTACAGTAAGTGATTATATTGTGGATACCATTGAAGAAAATAGAGCGATAGTAAAAAACAGTACAAAAAAGCTGGTCGAGTGTTGCCGCACTGCCCAGCCTGAATTAAATAAACGTTCTACCTATCGCTTCCCGTCTTTATTATCTCCACCCTGACGTTTTGCTAGTTCGTTGATGGTGTAGATAAAAATGTAGTCGTAGGGATGAATCTTCCCGACAGCTACGCCGTAAGCAAGGGAGCTTAGGAGCATGACAGTGAGTAAGTTCTTCATTGATTGACCTCCTGGCTTCTTAGTCCACTAATAAGGTTTTTAAGTCTCCTGGTGGGCTGTTGAGAGGGCTAATCCCGATGATGCGAAGCTAGGAGAGGGCCAGTACCCTTGCGGGTGCTGGCTCTTTACTCATATCATCCCCGCATCTTAGCCCATGAGGTTAGATTGAGTCAAGCTGATAATGTTAGGGATTCCTGACACGAGGAGCAAAACACTACTAGCAAAAACAAATCCATATTGCTGAAATGGAGGGAAATGTTATGTCGAATGCAACTGTTAATCAAGCAATTATCAACTGTGTATATGTAAAC
>NZ_JADEXI010000374.1:0-4599 GCF_015207185.1 Microcystis sp. LEGE 08355
ATTGTAAGGATTTTGGGGACTGAAAAGCCGCTCGCTCGAGAAAATATGCAAGGGGATGGGAAAAAATTATTTTATTTGGCTTATTTCTGGCAATAATTGACCATAAAGATTAAGGGAGATAGTTATCATCTTTAGGGACATTTTTTTCGCTAAAAAGAAACCCCCATTTTGCCTCAACCTAGAAGGACAGCCACAATCACTACTATAGACCAATTAAGTGGGTGGGTGGAATTAAATATAAGATGAACGTAGGTTGGGTTGAAGCATGAAACCCAACGCCTGCATGGGTTACGCTACCGCTAACCCATCCTACAAATAATTGTGCCTCCTTACTTAGACCTGTGCGAAAATTAAATTTGTGAGAAAAAAGAGCAAGACAACCCGTGCGATTGCCCCTTCAATCGTAGCTGATTGGGTCGCCCTTGTTTTTCGTCAGTGAAACCCCAGCAGTTTTTGGGTAGTGGGTAAGAACCCTCCTGCAGCCACTCCAACCAATCCGACTTTAGTTGTGGGTTCTGGAATGGTTTCCCCGCGTTCTTGCAAAACCTCAAGGTAAAATTCAATCGCTTCTTTAATATTTTCCTGAACCTCTTCAAAGGTATCTCCAATGGTTTGCTCAAGGATTACTCAGGATACTGACGCGGACTTTTTCACCATTTTGCAAAGGTTTACTACTATTAACGACGAAACGCTCCCCCGGTTCAAGTCCAGTGATAATTTCTACTTGACCGTCAAGCGCTTGACCGAGACGAACGGGCCGTTTTTCCACTTGCGAGTTCTCCTCGGAAAGGACGAAAATGGCCGAGGATTCCCCTTGACTGACAATTGCTGTTTCGGGAACAATCACCTGCGCAGCAGAATTATTATTAAACCGCACCCGGGCCAATAATCCCCCTTTAATTAAACCATCCCCATTGGCTAGAGTAATCTCCACGGGAATCCGCCGGGCCGTGCCTTGGCTGAGGGGGAAAATTCTGGTGATGCGACCGGAAAAATTTCTATTACCGAAAGCATCAAGGCTGACATTAACCTTTTGTCCTAAATTAATCGTTTTTAAATCCAATTCTGATAATAATACTACTACCTTGACCTGCTGAAAATCGCCAATTTTGAGGACTTCATCGCCGATACTGACTAAATCCCCCGGCTCTTTCAGTTTTTCGATAACTATCCCCGTCGCCGGTGATTTAAGAGTAGCGTAGGCCTGACGTTGTTGTTCCTGAGCGATGACCGATTTTTGGGCGGCAATTCTGCCGATAATTGCCGCCACTACCTGCTCCTCGACTTTAATTCTTGATCGCCCGCTATTAACGGCTTTTAAAGCCACTGCCGCCGCAGTTTGGGCTGTTTCGCCCTGTTGTAGGGGAATCGCTCCTTCTAGGGCTAATTTTTGCAGGCGCTCGGCATCATTTTTGGCCTGTTGATATTGTAGTTGTAGGCGCTGCACTTCAATTTCAGCGTTACTGACTTCAATTCTCGCCCGGGCTAATTCCGCTTCTAGGGCCGACAGGGCGGCTTTTTCTTGCCGGACAACGGTGGCGAGGAGACGATCATCAATATGGGCGAGGATTTGTCCTAATTGCACCCCATCTCCCACATCAACGAGGAGATTGAGTAACTGCCCAGGGGCTTGCGATCGCAAAGAAACGACTTTTAAAGGTCGGGTAGTTCCCGTGTAATCGAGATTGCCTCCGCTGGTTGCCAGTTTAGCCGTGGCGACGTTGACGGTGGTAGTACGGGCTGCTGGTGGGGGTGGTTGGGTTTCGGTCCGGGGAGAACAACTGGCACTGAAGGATAAGATAACCAGAGCGGAAAGGATAATCGGATTCGATCCCATGGCGATAGTCCTAGTAGAAAGCCGCTTTTGAGTCGATGGTCGCCTATTCTTCGTCCCAAGCTTCTACCGCTACCACTTCACTGAGAGGGTCTTGCATGGAGAAACCGAAATCGAGCAACTCTTGCTTCCAGTATGTCCACTCATCTCCGTATAAAAGAGCCAGTTTCCAGATACTATCGCTAGGTTTGACTACTTTTGCATCTATCCACTTGCTAACCTTGCGTTGAAACTTCACCATCGGGTGAGCTACAGCTTGTTTGGTCATAAATTCAATTGCTATGAATACTTCAGATTTTGCGCTTCCCGACTAAACTAACTCAAGACTAAGACTTTTGCCATTACAAAGGATCGAGAAGCGCATTTATTAACTTACTTTTACACCATATCTGTGGTTTTAGGCAAGTCTTTTTAACCAAAAGTACGGTAATTACTACTATAGATTAGTATAACCGGAGGCCACAATCATGGAACCGATGCCTTGATCGGTGAAAATTTCCAGTAAAAGGGCGTGGGGAAGACGACCATCGATAATATGAGCAGCTTGAACTCCCTGGGCCAGCGATCGCACGCAGCAGCCAACTTTGGGAATCATCCCGCCGGCAACGATGCCTTTTTGAATCAACTCCCGGGCCTGTTGGATATCTAATTTAGCCAATAAAGTGGAAGGATCCTTGTAATTCTCTAAAATTCCGGCTGTATCGGTCATCAAAATCAGTTTAGCTGCCCCTAAAGCCGCCGCTATTTCTCCGGCTACCGTATCGGCATTGATATTATGAGCTTGGCCGGTTTCATCGGCGGCCACACTGGAAATCACGGGAATATAGCCACTATTGACCAAGGATTCGACGACGCTAGTATCGACACTGCTGACTTCTCCCACAAAACCAATGCCCTCTTTACCCACGGGACGAGCAGTGATCAGATTACCATCCTTACCGCATAATCCTACCGCTTTACCGCCAGCTTGATTGATCAGGGCAACAATTTCTTTATTGACGCGCCCCACCAGCACCATTTCTACCACATCCATGGTGGCGGCATCGGTGACGCGTAAACCGTCTTTAAATTGGGGTTCAATACCTAATCTATCCAGCCAACTATTGATTTCCGGACCGCCACCGTGGACAATCACGGGACGAACCCCCACACAGGAGAGAAAAACGATATCTCGCATCACCGTGTCTTTGATATCGCTGTTATTCATGGCCGCACCACCGTATTTAACCACTACAGTACGACCGCGAAATTCTTGTATATAGGGTAGGGCTTCGCTGAGGATTTTCACCCGTCGGGCATAGTTTTCGTGGGTATTATTGTTCATGGGTTTTTTACCTGTCTGATCCAGTGATCAGTTTAGCGGTTTCAGGTTTGACAAAAACTGTTCACCTTGAACGGATTTCTAGAAAGTCCTAGAGTTGCCGAATTTTTCGACGCAACGGACAAAAATCTCGACTCCCATGGTTAACACCGATTCATCAAAATCAAAGCGGGGATGATGGTGGGGATAGGCTAATCCTAATTCGGGATTGGCAGACCCCAAGAAGAAATAACAGCCCGGTACTTCCTGTAAAAAGAAGGACATATCTTCCCCTCCCAGGGTTTGACATTCGGGAACGATTCCGGCTGGGGTTTCCACCACTTGTGCGGCGATTGAGCGCACTAATTCCGCCATCTGATCATGATTGATTACCGGGGGATACAATTGCCAGTAATCGAATTGATAACTAGCCCCCTGACTTTGACAGATGCCCGCGATAATTTCTGCCATCCGTTCTCGGAAATAGCCCCCTAACTGGGGATTGAAATAGCGCACTGTCCCACTGAGATTAGCACTATCGGCGATCACGTTTCTAGCGGTTCCCGCCGCTAATTTACCCACAGTCACCACGGCGGCATCGAGGGGGTTAAGGTTGCGGGCGACGATAGTTTGCAAGGCGTTGACGATTTGGGCCGCCACCAGTAGTGAATCGACGGTTTGATGGGGAATTGCTCCGTGGCCGCCCCGGCCTTGAATCTGGAGATCGAAACATTCCACCGCCGCCATTAAGGCCCCATTTTTCACGCCTACTGTCCCTAAGGGCAGATTATTCCAGAGGTGTAGCCCGATAATTCCGTCCACGTCGGGATTTTTCAGCACTCCCGCTTCGATCATCGGTTTCGCACCCCCCGGCCCCTCTTCGGCGGGTTGGAAAATAATTTTTACGATCCCCTTGACATCGTGACGGTTTTGTGCTATGTAAACTGCTGTACCGAGGGCGATCGCTGTGTGACCATCGTGACCACAGGCGTGCATTTGGCCCGGATGTTGGGAACGATAGGGGACTTGGTTTTCTTCGGCGATCGGTAGTGCATCCATATCGGCCCGCAGGGCTAAAACTGGCCCCGGTTGACTGCCTGCGATGGTGGCGACAATTCCGGTGCCGGCGATGCCGGTTTGATGCTCAATTCCGTATTTAGTCAGGGTTTGACTGATTAAGGAGGCGGTGAGATGTTCTTGAAAGCCTAGTTCTGGTTTTTGGTGTATTTGTCGGCGCCAGTGAACTAATTGCGGCTGCAGGGAACGAATAGCAAGGCGAATTTGAGCGCCATTCAAGCTATTAGGAACGGGAAAGGAGGAAATCATCAGGTTCGGACGGCTAGTTTTTTTGATCACCGATTTCTAGTTTAACGTCGGTCGTCGGTCGTCGGTCGTCGGTCGTCAGGATTCAGGATTCAGGAGGCAGGATTCAGGAGATTGCCTTTATTTATTCTCCCTTCTCCCC